>JAFVOQ010000020.1 GCA_017505785.1 Clostridia bacterium | reverse complement strand
AAATGAAGAATGAAAAATGAAGCCGCTTCGCTGATGAATAATGAAAAATTGATGAAGATTTTCGCTGTGGCGAAAATCAACCGAAATTATTCATTATTCACTATTCATTATTCATTTCTTATATCCCATACATTTCGGAGAGGCGAAGCATACGCGTCCCTCGCACATTTTGCAACTCCGCGTTTGTTTCCACCACAATTCCAATTTCAATATCAAAAATTCCAACTTTAAAATTGAATTATTTTGATTTTTTCTTATTTTATTATGATATATTCAAAAAAACAGCGCATTTATTAAAATGCGCCGCTTTTTTGAAAAAATGATTGTTTCACAATCCCATTTAAAAATTATGTCCTTTTACTGAAACATTATCGAGAAATCCACGCTTTTCTCCGCGCCCGGCAAAAGGCGAAACATATTGCACTTTTCCTCAATCGGCAAAACGCCGTCCTGCGATGCCATACCGTACCAGGGCTCAATGCAAACGTAAGGCCCGTCGTTTCGTGAGGACCAAAAGCCCACGTAGGGCGCGTCGCCGTAGGAAACCGTTACGCTGTGCGCCGCCTTATCGGATTTCAGCGTAACGCTCTTTGCCATGCCCGAAAGGAAAATACCGTCTATGCGGAACAGATCGTGCGAAAGCCAAAGACGCCTGCCCCCCTCCAAGAGATAGGGCAACCGCTTGCCGCTGTCACAAAATTCTTCGGTAAACACCACGTAGTCGGGACTGCACGGCTCGGAAAATTCAAGGTAGTAATCGGTATATTCCCCCTCCCCGGAAAGCGGCACGTTAAAGCCGGGATGACCGCCCACTGTGGCATACATCATCTCCTCGCCCTTGTTTTGCACCAACAAGCGGCAATCAAGCTGCGTACCCTTTAGCTCATATTTCACACAGAACAAAAAGTCAAAGGGATAGCAAGCGCGCGTTTCCTCATTGGGCGCGAGGGTGAAGATCAGCGTTGTGTCATTCACTGCACTGACAGCAAAGGGCTGCCTTCGTGCAAATCCGTGCTGGGTCATACGGTATACCTGCCCGCGGTAGGTATACTGCCCTTCAAAAAGGTTGCTGCAAACGGGAAAGAGCCAGGGGGAAGTTCCCTTCCAATACGTGGGGTCACCCTGCCAAAGATATTCACAGCCGTCCACCTTTGAAACGCAGGATTTCAGCTCTGCGCCAACATCTGATATCTTGACCGTGAGAAATTCGTTTTCAAGCGTATAGATCATGGTTTCTCCTTTTATAGCCGTCGCTATTATCCCTATCGGCGGCAGATGATTTTCTTATTGCTTGCGTAAAATGCGCGAGCTGTTAAGCAGCACAGCAAATGCGCCAAAATTGTGTAGCACCGTTCCCGCCAACGCGCTGATCACACCAAGGGCGGAAAGGGTCATCATCACAGCGGTGATGCCGATTGAAAGCACCAGATTTTGATAAATGATGCGGCGCGTTTGGCGCGCGAGCGACACCACAAACGGTATGTTCATCAGATTGTTATTCATCAGTGCAATATCAGCGGACTCAATGGCAAGATCCGAGCCCATGGCACCCATAGCAATGCCAACCGTTGCCTCGCGCAAAATAAGCGCATCATTGATGCCGTCACCTACGGCGAGCACATTGTGCTCACTCTCGGAGATCTTACGCAAGTGCTCCAGCTTATCCTGCGGCAAAAGCCTTGCATTGACCTCGTCTACGCCAATTTCCGCCGCGATCGCAGCAGCAGACTCCTCACGGTCGCCCGTAAGAATGACCGTCTTGCTTGCACCAAGCTCTCTCAGCTCCGACACACACGCCGCGGCATTTTCACGCACGGTATCGTTCAGGCACATGGCACCAAGCAGCTGCATGTCACGCGCAACGTAGCTCACGCTCCCTGCAGCGTGTTGGGGGAAGGACGCGGGAATGGAAACACCCATACTCTCAAGCCACTCGCGGCGTCCGAAGCGGATCACCGATCTGCCGTCAGCCTCTGTTGCTTCAACACCGCCGCCCGCAGCCTCGTGCACCTCAAGCGTGCGATCAAAGGCAAGCTCCTTAGTCACTGCACTGATCGCGCGAGAAACGGGGTGAGTAGACCCCACTGCCACCGAAGCGGCAACCGCGAGCAGCTCCTCTTCGGTCACGTCACCGTAAGGGATCGCCGCATCAAGAGAGAGCTCTCCGCGCGTTACAGTACCCGTTTTGTCAAACACTACGGTATCGATCTCGGTAAGCTCCTCAATAAACTTGGAGTTTTTGATAAGGATGCCACGCTTGGTGGATACCGAAAGCGCCGCGATCATGGGCGCTGAGCTCACCAGCATTTGCCCACAGGGGCAGGAAACCACCAAAATGGCGATCGCCTTGCCTATATCCGCACTGACCAGTGCCACCGCACCTGCCACAGCGAGCACAAAGGGAATATAGTACCCAAGAAATCTGTCGGTCAGGCGAGATTCCGGCACCGAGATCCCCTCGGATTGCTCAAGCAGGCGCAGGATCTTTGAAAAAGAGGTATCCACATACGCGCGCTTTACCTCCACCACGATCCTGCCCGTGAGGTTGACCGTTCCCGCATATACCGTATCACCGACAGCTGCACGTGCGGGCTGCGGCTCACCGGTAAGGGATTTTTGGTCAATGTCTGTTTCGCCGCTTACCACAACGCCGTCGATCGGGATACAGCACCCGGGCCTTATTACGATCTCCTGCCCAACCGTAAGGGTTCTTGCATCCACCTCGCGCTCCTCGCCGTCTGCAAGAAGCACTGCCGTGGTCTGTTGCATTTTTTTCAGCCCCTCAATGACATCGCGTCCACCCATAATACTGCGCTCCTCAAGCAAATGAACCACATTGAGGATCAGCGGGATCAGCAAGCCAAGGATCAGCTCCTGCTCAAACACGCAAGCAATGATCGCAATGCCCACCAGGATCTCCATGGCATTCGTCAAGTTTTTTGTAAAAATACCCTTCACACCTGCCGCGATCACAGGCACGCCCTCAATGAGCACACCCATAAAATACAGCAGTCGCGGTACGATCTCATGCTGTCCCTTTAATATGTAGGTATAAAACAGACCCACCGCAAGACAAGTCAGCGTAACAAGACCGCATATAATATCTCTTGTCAGCTTTTTGCGCCCCTTCTCGGTAAGATTATCCCGAGAGAGGGCCTCTAAGCTGCTACGACCCATATGATCAATATTTTCCATATGTGTACCCCACTACGGATCAATAAATATCTTATTATCGCCGTCCTGCACCACGTAGACCTTTTTCAGCTTTTCCATAAAGGCAATGGATTTGGCAGAATAGATGCGCGTTTTTACAACCTCGGGTCGGAGCTCGTATTCCTCAAGCACGCCCCAAAACTCGGCAAGATCCTTGTTTGCCGCCGCAACATTTCTTGAAAACTCTGCGTTTGCCTCAGCGATCAGTGTTGTTGCTTCAGCCTCTGCCTTCAGCATCAGTCCGGCTTTATACTGATTGGCACGCTCCACAATGGTCGTAGCCTGCACGGTAGCGGAATTGACCGCCTCGTACACATCGCGCACCTCCTCGGGCACACTGACATTCGTCAGCTCTACGGTAGTAAGCGTAACGCCCGCGCCCATTGCGGCAAGCTTCTCCTGTGCGCGCCCCAAAACCGCCTTGGCATAAGCATCCTTGCCGTCGGTGAGCAGGTTGTCAACGTTAATACGCGCCGCTTCGTTTAGCATGGCGGAGCTGACAGACCTGTCTATCAGGGAGGAAATATCCTTGACGTACAGTGCATACGCTACGGGATCTGAAATGACGTATTTCACAGAAGCCGCCACCACGGCAATGTTCTGATCGCCCGTGATCACGTATCCGCCGTCAAGCGTGGTTGTGGCTTCCATAGGATCGGTATAGTGCGTGGTGACCGTTTGCTCCATAACCCTACCCGTCGGAACCATGATCACTTCATCGATGATATAAGGGAAGGCAAACATGAGCCCCGGCTCACTCACCTGCTCCTCGTACGTATCTCCTACCAGCCTGCCAAAGCGCAGCACCACAGCCACGTTGCCGGTTTCGACCACGCGCAAGCCGGAGAAGAATATGCCGACGACCACGAGAACGACCAGTATCAAAAAATACTTGGTGACTGTTTCGAGAACGTCCGCAAATAATGTTTTTTGCTTCATACACGCTCTCCTTACGGCATGGTAATGCCGTTATCTGCCGCCGCATCTTCAATGAGCGCGGCAATACCGTTGATGAGTGCCTCGCGATCTGCCTCGGGCAGCTTGCTAAGGATATAGGTAAGATCCTTGATCACAGTCTGATCGCCCTCGATCTCCATGTTTTTCGAGTACTCGGTCAAAATGTTAAAGGGATATTCGTTTGCCTTTACCACCAAAATGGTAGAGCTGTTGACAGAGGATACCACCGTATCCAAATTTTTAAGGAATTTGTAAAGCTCGATGTTCGCAGCTTGCGCATCGGCATAGATCTTGGCAACCTCGGTTTCGGTCTTTGCCTTGATCGCAGCCGCATCGGTCACACCCTGATTGATGATCTCGGAGGCCTCGGTATCCGCGCCCGAAGTGATCTTATTCGCCTGCTTTTCAGCCTCTGCAAGTATGATATCAATATCCTTTTCGCGGTCTGCGCGCATCTGCTCAAATACCGCACTCAGGTTTTGATCGGGGAGCGAAAGGCGCAAAATGCTCACATCAACCACGTTAATGCCGTAATTGGCAAGGCAGTTTTCCTTCACACGGGTAAAGATCTCGTTTTGGATCTCGTCGATCTTAACGTCTTCCTTTTCAAGCGAAACAAGCGACGTCAGCTCATATGCGCCAAGCGTGCTGTTGGTAGCACTGAAGATCTGCGCCTGAATATACTCTTCCGCTACGCCTGCGGCACCCACGCTGTTGTGATAAAGCACGGGGTCATCGATCTCCCATACAGCGTAGGATTGCAAAATGATGTTGCGCTTATCCTTTGTCGTCGTTTCAAGTCGGTTCGATTCAAGCGTGATAAGGCGATCATCGTATGTTACAACAGTTTCAAAGGGCCAGGGCAGCTTCATGTAAAGCCCTGCCTCCTCGGTTTCGGCACGCACCGCACCAAAGCGCAGCACCACAGCACAGCTACCCTCTCGCACCTCGTAGGTAAATCCAAACCAAAAGAGCACCAGCAGCACAATGGCAGCGGTCAAATATTTTGCCACTCTGCTCATCACGCCGGCAGCGCCTGCCTTCTTTTCAACCGATGCCTGCACAGCACCCGCGGCGATCGGCTCTTTTTTATCATTTATTCTTTTTTTGCTCATGATAAAGCCCTCACTCCTTGCCACCGGAAGTAAGACTTCCGATGTAAATATTTTCCTCGTTCACACCGTTTCCAACGATCACGATCTTTGCATCCGAATACGCCTCGGAAATGGCTTTCATGTACTTATAGTAGCGATAGTCCTCGGGGTAGTTCTTATCCGCTTCAACGCTTGCAAGGAACTCTGCAACCGAGCTCTTAGCCGCAGCGATCGCATCATAGCTCTCGATATTTGCCAGTGCCACCTGACTGTCGTAATCCACCCACGCCCAGGCAATGCGTTCGCCCTTGTACGCCTGTGCGTCGATCAAAATTTTATCCGCTTCGATCTCGGCACTGATCAGTGCTTGATACGCATCGGCGACCTCCACAGGCGGATGAATACTTTCCAGTACCACACTGACCACCTCAAGGCCGGTGTTGTATTGCGCCATGTATGCGCTGAGCTCCTCGCGGAAGGTTTCGGCAAACACCGCACGATCACCCGAAAGCATGGTATCAAGATCACTTGTAATGGTGCGCGCCGTCACGATCTCATAGGATGCCGCGCTCATAAGGAACTCGGGTGCCGCACTGGTGGTAAGATAGGCGCGCAGATCACAAATGCGGTACATCACGCGCAGATTGATCGAAACCAGCTCATTGCCACCGCCAAGCAGCAAGCGATACTCATCGCTACCGTGCGCTTCGGTCCAGAAGTTATCAGCGTTCTCCTCGGAAATATAACCAACCGTCATTTGACTCACGGTCTTGGTGTCGTAGACCTCCACCTTATCAAAGGGCCAAGGAAGCGTGAGATGAAGCCCGGGGGAGAGTGTTTCCTCTTGCAGCTTTCCAAAGCGGTAGTGCGCCGCCTCCTGATTGGAGTTGACCAGCACAACGCCACTCACGCCCCACAGCAGCAGCACCGCGCCAAGCGCGGCATAGGGCAACGCCTGCTTGATCATCTGTATGCTCCAAAGCGAGCGCATGCTGATGCCCGTGTTTTTCTCAAGATATGTAAGAATACCGAGGCTTCCGCCCTCGACTCCCGGCGCCGGAGCCATGATCTCGGGTGCGGTCGCAAGCTCGTGTCTGACCGACACAACAAACAGCGAGATCATCATAAACACTGTTTTATACGCAAAGAGCACCGCCAACGCAAGCGTGAGCCATTTGGAAAGATCATACGAGCCAAGCAGATTTAGCAGTATGGTGGCAGCCGTGAGCAGGAGCGCAAGGCGCGCCAGCGCAAACGCACTTTGCAGATTGCGCAGCAAGGCGATGCTGTATCGCACAGTCTTACCGTCGCTTGCTTCCTCCGAAAACCGTAGGGTGCGATGCTTGCACCATTTGCCGAACACGATAAACAGCACAAAAAATGCCGCAACGATCACAAGTGCAAAATAACTCAATCGATTGGTGTAAGAGGTGCCGCGTGCAAACAGCCAAAAGCAAACGTTTGCCGCTACCGTAACAAAAACGATCAGCAAAGCCACCAGGCTTGTGCGATTGCGTACCGCAAAGCGCGCCAGTGCGCGTGCGACACGTGCCACGCCACGCTTCAGTGCCAAGCCAAATCCTTTTCTTGACTTGTCCTTGGCCAACCCCTCCTCGTCGCCGGATATTTCGGCTTCGGGCACAGACGGTTTGGCTTTTTCTCCTCTTTGGCGTGGGATCAGCAAGCAAAGATTGATTGCCGCCGGCAGTAAAAGGAGCAATGCGAGCAGCAGGAAGGGTTGAAAATATGTTTGATAACGCAGCACGATAAGTAGTATGGCACTTGCCACAATACACCCGATCGATGCAAGCGCAACATCATTCGCCATACCTGGTCGCTTGCGGGGTTTTTGACTCATAATACACCTCCGTTTGAACAGTTTGTGTCAAATATACAATCAAAAAGCTAATTCCCTAAGATAGCTGTTATTTAACATAAATTATGTATTTTTATTATAATATTGCTTTTTGCTTTTGTCAAGATTGCATTTTTTTACAAATAACAGCGCGCAAAAAGCACAGCCGCCCCAAGGTCAAGCTGTGCTTTTTGTGTTTATGATCAAAATAAAAGGAAAACCGATCTATCCTTCTCGCATCAGCCCTGCGATCTCCTCACCTGTGGCAAGCCCTGCCTTGCATGCCGTGGCTCCGCCGGCGGCAAGCCCCATGCGAAGGCCGTGCGCATATCCTTTTTTGACGCCGCAAAGAAAGCCCGCGATCATCGAATCTCCTGCACCTACGGTGTTTACCGGCGCGCCGCCAACGGCAGGTGCACGGTGTACCCTGCCATGCCCATCAAGCAACAAAGCCCCTTGCCCACCAAGCGAAACAAGCACGTTTTGTGCGCCGGCTTGCTGCAGCTCCCTTGCCGCCTGTGCGATCTCCAACTCACCCGTAAGCTCCTGCCCCACCATATCACAAAGCTCACGCAAATTTGGCTTGATAAGAAAGGGGCGGTAGGGCAAGATCGGCAATAGCAATGCCCTTTCGGCATCCACCACCACGCGAATATCGCGCCCTCTTATTTGCAAAAGCATTTGCTCGTAAATATCGGTGGGGACCGAGCGCGGCACGCTCCCCGCAAGCACCAAGGTATCCCCTGCGCGCAGCACGTCCAGCTTGCGAAGCAGGGCTGTAATGGCAGAGGGCGGTACAGCAGGACCTCCCGCGTTGATCTCGCACTCCTTTGTCGCCTTTAATTTTACGTTAATGCGTGTTTGCCCTTCGGGCAAGCGGATAAACTCCTCGGCAACGCACGCGTCGCGCAAGAGCGCACAGAGTGCCTCTCCCGTCACGCCCGCGACAAACCCCAGTGCCACCGTAGGCTCACCGAGTGCCGAAAGCACAGCCGAAACATTGATGCCCTTTCCGCCAAAAAGCAGCATCTCGCGCTCGGCGCGGTTGGTTTTATCCGCCTCAAAATCCGAGACCCAAACCGTGTAATCAAGCGCAGGATTCAGTGTTACCGTGTAGATCATATCGTTCTCCTTACTCTACTGCACACAAACAAATTTCTTGTCTTCAGTATATCATATTTTGGCAATTGCGTCAAACAATTATCGTTGACAGACAACCTCGAAAAATGGTATAATTGGCAGGAAAGGAGCATACCATGCCAAGCTACAAAATTTTATCCTGCGATCTTGACGGCACGCTGTTTGACCACGGCAAGCACGTAAGTGAAGAAAACGACCGTGCCATGCGCGCGCTCACCGCGCGCGGGTGCTTGTTTGTGATAAACACAGGCAGAACCTATTCCGAGATCCCGAAGGAGCTCCGCGAGCACCCCGCGGTGCAGTATATTATCTGCTCTGACGGTGCGGCGATCTATGACAAGAAAAACAATACACGCCTCTCACTTTGTATGGAAAACGAGGTGTCAAATCAGGTGCTGGATATTCTTGACGACTACGATACTTCCCTCACCCTGCGCAAGGACGGCAGCTGCTACGTGGATGCGGCAACACACAACGACGCGGACTATATCGCACATCATGCAAATAGCGCATGGCGTTATTTCTTTTACACCTACGGTGTTCCAAAAGAAAATTTCAAAGGCTTTTGCCGTGAGGCGACGCAAACCGAGATGATCTGCCCCTTTTTTGCAAACGCCGATGAGCGCGCCGAGGCTGCCGAAAGGCTTGCCGCGCTTGAAAGCGTGCAGCTTGCCTCGACCGCCGATGCGAATCTTGAAATTTTCTCAAAAAAGGCGGGCAAGGGCAACGCCCTTTTGCACCTTGCGGCACAGCTTGGGATCGACCGTGCACAAACGATTGCGGTCGGCGACAGTACCAACGACAGCGACATGATCTTAAAGGCAGGGCTTGGGCTCGCCATGGAAAATGCCTGCCCCGAGCTAAAAAGCATTGCCGATGCGGTGATCTGCAAAAATACCGATCATGCCGTTCCTTATATTTTGCGCCATTACCTTTCGCAAAAACACCTTTTTTATTGACAAATTACAAAATTCGTGCTACAATAGCACCGTACAAATAAATGAAACACAATTCGGCGCGGGCTGTCATTCCTTGGCATCATCGCGCAACCGCAAGCCTTTTTGCGGGGATGAGGAAAGTACGGTGCAAATCCGTCGCAACAGCCATTGCCGTTACGGGCGCACGCCCCCAGTCGGAATGCTCATCGTCTTGTGCCGCAAGGTATCCCCGGGTATTTGGGGGGTATGGCGTTTTGCAAGCAATTGTTCCGATGCTTGTTTTTTGTCGTACCCCTCAAAGCGGTTTTCCGTTTTGGGGGGTGCTTTTGCTTTCGTTTGATTGTATTAAAACAAACGAAAAGAGGAATAAAAAATGAAAAAGCAAATTTTGAGCCGTATATTGCTCGTGCTGCTGGCACTTCTCGCGGCTTTGGCTCTTGTCGCATGCGCCGACGTTGATAAAACAGGCGACTGGGAAACTGCCACGTATGTGCGCGATACCGAGTTTGGTAAGGGTGAGAAAACCGTGACCGTAAAGGTCATAGCCGACGGGCAGGAGCTGACCTTTACCCTGCACACGGATAAGGAAAACCTCGAAGATGCGCTCGTCGAGCACGAGCTCATTGATGGGGATATCGAGGGATACGGTATGTATATTAAAATGGTAAACGGCATTGTAGCCGATTACGATACCGATAAGACCTACTGGGCGATCACCAAGAGTGGCGAGATAACTATGGGTGCGAAAGCAACCCTCATTTCGGACGGAGATTGCTACGAGATTACCAAAACGGTTAGCGAGTGGTAAGCGATACTATGTGGAAACATAACCAAAGCACCCATGCGGGCGAGCCCTCGGAACAGGCTCGCCCTGTGGTGAAAAACAGCAAAAAACGCAGAAAAAGCGCCTTAACGGTACGGGAAATGACGGTTTTTTCCATGCTTGGCACCATAATGTACTGCTCGAAGCTCTTTCTTGCATGGGCTCCTAACATTCATTTGATCGCGCTTTTCATCATCGTCTTTACCGTTGTATATCGCATCAAGGCTCTGGTGCCTATTTACGTGTTCGTTTTCCTCACCGGTCTTTTAGAGGGCTTTTCTCCTTGGTGGGTGCCTTACCTTTATGTTTGGGCTATTTTGTGGGGGGGCGTTATGCTTCTCCCACGCCGCATGAGCCCCAAAATAGCCGCGCCGATCTACATCGCGCTGGGTACGCTTCACGGTCTTTTGTTTGGCGTTTTTTGCGCCCCGTCACAGGCGCTTCTTTTCGGGCTTGATTTTCAAGGTGCGCTCGCTTGGATCGCGGCAGGCTTTTACTTTGACATTCTGCACGGCATTGGCAATTTTGCCGCCTGCACGCTTGCGTTCCCACTGATTAAGCTATTGCAAAAAATTGAAAGTAGGGGGTGAGCAGATGGCTCAGCCCCCTTCTTTTATTTCTGCTTTACCGCAAAGTATGTACCGACAACAGCACCGTCAAGCAGCTCGTAAAGCACGTGCGGATCCTTGCCGTTCAGAATAAACATCGGGATCCCCGCCTCACAGACCAGCTTTGCCGCCTCCAGCTTGGTTGCCATTCCGCCCGTGCCGCGCGCAGTACCCGCGCCTCCTGCCATTTGCAGGACGCTGTCATCGATGTGATCCACGCGCGAAATGAGCTTGGCATTCGGGTTTTTGCGCGGATCGCTGTCATAAAGACCGTCCACATCGGAGAGGTTGATCAAAAGATCGGCATGCGCCACCAACGCCACGTATGCGGAAAGCGTATCGTTACCGCCAAAGTTTAGCTCGGTGGTGGAAATACAGTCATTTTCATTGACGATCGGCACACAACCCATCCGAAGCAGCGTTTCAAAGGTATCCTCTGCCGCCGCGCGGCGAACGGGATTATCGATCACGTCCTTCGTGAGAAGCATTTGCGCAACGGTGTGTCCGTAGTCCGAGAAAAAACGGGAGTAAAGCTTCATCAGCTCGCTCTGTCCCACTGCCGCCATTGCCTGCTTTTCCTTGGTACAGGTGGGGCGATGTGTGCCAAGTCGTGCCACGCCCGCGCTGACAGCTCCCGAGGATACCAGCACGATCTGCTGACCCGCATTTTTAAAATCAGACAAAATTTTTACCAGTGCCTCTATGCGGCGCAGGTTGAGATGCCCCTCCTCGTGCGTGAGAGTCGAGGTCCCGATTTTTACCACCAAGCGGTGACAATTTTTTAAACTTGACATTTTTTTCGTATTCCTTGCAAAAAGTATTTGAAAATTCGATTGAATTGTATTATAATAAGATTATACTCTAAATTTTCTCTTTTCGCAAGAGGTTTCAAAAAAAGGAGGCCGCTATGAGACAAAAATTTTCCATTACCGTTGCCGATATACCGATGAACATCATTTGCGACGAAACGGGTGAGACCGTTGACGCCGCTGTTAGTGAGCTTGATGCCCAAATTCGCATGCTTACCTCCACCGCAGGTCATTCCTGCACCAAGACCGAGGCTGCCCTGCTCTCCGCCCTTGATTACAGCACACGCTGCATGCATTTAAAGGAGCGCGTACAGGAGCTTGAAAATTATGTCAGTGAGGCAGATCCCACAGGCGATACATACGAGGCAAATCTTTTGCGCGGCGAAAACGAAACACTGCGCGCACAGCTACAGGTCAGCCGCGGCGAATATGATGCGTTGCTACAGGATAACGCGACGCTCTTTCAGTTAAACGCCAAGCTGGTACGCCAAAACGGCGAGGCAAACGCACGCGCTGACCGCATGCACGACCAGGTGCTCTCGATCCTCACCGAGGTGCGCGAGCTCCGTGAACGCCTTGCCTCCATGTGCGTGGAAACGCGCGCACCGTCTGCCAGCTATTCTACCTACGAGGAGGAGCCTGCCATTGAGGTGACCCCCACCGAGCAGCAGGTCACACGCAAATACGAGCAAATGGATCTTGACGATATCCTCAACACTGCGCCCAAGGGCGGCCGCCCGACAGCCCCCGTGCTGGATGCCACTGCCGACCGCGACATGCCCGCAAACATCTCCGACGTGCTTGATTTTGACGACACGCCCGGCACCCTTTGATCATGAGTGAGAAAAAATTACCCGAGCTTCTCGCCCCCGCAGGGACCCCGAAAGCACTGCGTGCCGCCATTGAGGCGGGGGCAGATGCCGTTTATTTCGGCGGTCCCTCCTTTCATGCGCGCATGCGCGCCGAGAATTTTACGGCAGACACCATGCGCGAGAGCATTGCGCTCTGCCACGCCTTTGGCGTTCGTGCCTATATCACACTCAACACGCTACTGACCGACCGCGAGCTGCCCGCATTTTTGGAGGCGGCTGCAATGGCGCGAAATGCAGGGGCTGACGCCCTGATCGTTGCCGACCTCGGCGGTGCCGCCGCCATACACCGCGCCATGCCCGACATGGAGCTCCACGCATCAACGCAGGCATCGGGCCACAGCATCCACGCCGCACGTGAGCTTGCCGCCCTCGGCTTTTCGCGCATGGTTCTCGCGCGCGAGGCGAGTGCTGAAAATATGCGCACCTTTGTAAAAGATTGCGGCATGGAAACCGAGGTGTTTGTGCACGGCGCACTGTGCGTATCCCATTCGGGTCAGTGCCTCTTTTCCTCCCTTGTGGGGGGGCGCAGCGGCAACCGCGGCGAGTGCGCACAGCCCTGCCGCCTGCCCGACAAAAGCGGCAGATATCCGCTTTCTCTCAAGGATCTTTCCCTTGCCCGTCACGTGCCGACCCTCCTCCAAATGGGCGTACATTCCCTCAAAATAGAGGGACGCCTGAAATCCCCCGAATACGTGCGTGACGTGGTGAGAATTTGGCGCCGTCTGCTGGATGAGCGTCGCGCCGCAACAGATGCCGAAATGAAGGAGCTTGCCGCCATTTTTTCACGCGGCGGCTTTACAGATGCTTATTTTACCGATCATGTGGGGCAAGATATGCTTGGCGTGCGCTCCGAGGAAAACAAGGAGCAGAGCCGCGCCACCGCACCATTTACCGAGCTTACCCGCCGCGTGCCCCTTACCATGCGCTTTGCCATGAAAAAGGATACTCCCCTTTCGCTAACCGTTACAAGAGGCGAGAAAACCGTTACCGTTACGGGGGATATTCCCTTTGTCGCCAACACCGCGCCTCTAAGTGAGGAAGCGGTTAAGGAAAAGCTCACGCGGCTTGGCGGCACGCCCTACGTGGCAGAAAGCCTTTCCGTTACCATGGACGGCGGCTTAATGGTGCCGATCTCAAAGCTAAACGCCTTGCGCCGCGCCGCGCTCGATGCGCTTGACGCCAACGGTCGCGCCGTGATTGATATACCGCGCTATGTTCCAACCAAACAGGAGGGACTGCGCCCCCAAACGCCCACCGCGCGCTTTGAAGACGCAAGAGAGATCCCCACCGAAGCAAAAAACTATTTTGAGCACATTTACTTGCCCCTTGACCGTTACGCCCCCGCAGCCGACGGTGTGGTGCTGCCCGCCGTTATCTTTGACAGCGAGCGCGAAAGGGTAGCATCCATGCTGAAAAACGCCGCAAAACAGGGCGCAAAGCACGCGCTTGTAGGGAACGTGGGGCACCTTTCGCTCGCGCGTGAGGCGGGGCTTATCCCCCACGGCGATTTTCGGCTGAACGTGACAAACAGTGAATCTCTTTCCTTTCTGCTATCCCTTGGATTTGCAGACGTTCTGCTCTCCCCCGAGCTCACCTTGCCGCAGATCAGGGATCTTAAGGGTCACGCCGATGCCATTGTTTACGGGCGTGTGCCGCTGATGACCTTGGAAAAGTGCGCCGGCAAGGAGGTTGGCAGCTGTGCCGCCTGCCAGCGAGGAGAAAACGCACTTGTCGACAGACGTGACGAGAAATTCCCCGTATTGCAGCTCTATCCCCACCGCAGCATCGTGGTCAACAGCCGTCCCACCTACATGGCGGACAAGCGCCGCGAGCTTGCTGTGGCAGGCATCACGGGCGGTCACTTTATCTTTACCGTGGAAACGGCAAGTGAGGTAAAAAGGGTCATTTCCGATTACCAAAACGGCACACCGCCCAAAGGCAGCGTGCGCCGCATTTGATCACACAGAATTTTTTGTATCACAGCTTTTCTCTGATGCACACATATTCCTCACAAAAAAGCAGAGCCAAGGCGTTAGCTAAAAACTAACGCCTTGGCTCTTATTTATTTTTATTTTATTGTGGAACAAGAGGAACAGCCGTTTCAACAGCGGTAAGGGTTGTAGAAAACAGGGTCATCTTAAGATGCACCTCATATGCTCTGCGCTCCGCGCCGGCAGGCACACTTATGCCACACATTGCCACGCCGTTGGGTAGCTGTACGATCAACTCGTGTGCATTGCCGTCAAGCGTAAACGTGAGCGACTTTCCGTTTGCCAATTGCCCGATCTGCTGTCCATCTGCCAAGCAAGAAAATTGCACCGCCATGCCGGCAAAACGCTTCGGACGTACCAGCGTGATCTGACGGGAGATCATGGCATTTTCATTCTGCTCAAATGCCGCGTCATTTGCATAAAAATCTGTGGGCGATACAGGCGGAACACTGTTTGCCAGCTTTTTTGCCTGAAAGCCATATTTGACAGCGATAATAAGAGATGCCAACGCCCATACGCGAAATACCAGATCAATAATAAAGGAAAAATCGCCCGAAAGCAGGAAAACAATAAAATCAATCAGAAAAATGAAGGAATCAACAGAAAAGAGCACCAGTGCCCCTATCATGCACCCCGGATGATTTTTAGAAAAGATCCAGAACAAAAGATAGGGCACCACACTTATCACAGCCAAGATAATGGAAACCACTACAAACAGTGTTTCACCGGTTTCATAGTAAAACATCGCGCCGGTGGCGGAAATAAGCTGCGTGACGTAAGAAGAAAACAGGAAATAAGACTCGGCAAAGGTGATTGAAAAAATGTTTACAAGCGAAAAAAGAACGATAGCCAAAAGCGACATACGCGCAGATTTATATTTGGCTTCACTTTGCAGTTTTTGAATGTTGCTTTGTATCGGGATCATATAAAGGCTCTCCTTACTGTTTATTTGATTTTATCATACCGCTTTTTGGGAAATTTGTCAATAGCAAGCGACTAAACATGTGATTTAAAGCAAAAAGAGCACACCGTTAACATTTTACAGTATAGATTCCAAACCATGCCCTATTTAAAGGGCGATACAACCTTCTTTCTCATTTTATTAATTCAGGTCATTGACAAATTTGGTAAAATTTGCTATGCTATAGACACACGGCAGTGATGACACCACCCTCATCCGAAATGTTCGCGATTTTCACCGTTTTGTCAAGCCGTCTGCACCGTATATTACGCAAAAGTCCTTGTAAAATGAATGATAAAAGCGCGCAGGAAGCGGGTCACTGTCACCCGTACTGTGCGCTATTTTTGTTATGAAATGAGGGGATATCCGATGTGCAATGAAAAAATAATGCGGTTTTGTGAAAGGAGTATCTTATGAAGCTGAAAAGAATATTGGTATTTGGCATCATATTGGTTTTGATTGCGGCAACCCTGCTCACAACTGTTTTGCTGACCTACTCGCCGTTACGGTATCGAGCAAAAATGTATAGCTACTGTAACGAATGGATCGATCCGGCATTTCTTGAGAGCAAAAAACTCAGAGCTATGTATGATAACCCAAATTATGATGAAAACGAGGGCCCAACCCCTGAAAATCCTGTGTATTTTCAAGATCTAACCTTGCCTTCTAACAGAACTTTTCTGATCACCGATGAAGAAACCTTTGAAGAAATATTTACCGCAAATCCCATTGAAGTCAATTTTAACGAAGAAATGATCGTGCTATATATGTTCATCGATGGCGTTCCCTCTACCAGAAACTATAGCATAAAAAAAATCGAGGTAGAAGGTGACATGGCAACTGTATATTTCAAGTCAGATAAAAAGCCTTGGGATGACAGAAAGGATGCGGTAAGGCCATGGCATAGATGCATGGTGGTCAAAATGAAAAAAATGGACATATCTACTGTAACCTTTACAGAAATTTAGGCAACAAATATGAAGCCAAAAGAAAATGCAAGATAAAAGGGGCTACTCCAACCAAATCGGAGTAGCCCCTTATTTGTTTTGCAAAAGAAAATCTTAATACTTTTTGAGCTCTTCCTCAAGCAAGCGGTTGATAATGACGGGGTTACCCTTGCCTGCAGTCTTGCCCATGACGTTACCAACGATCGCCTTGGCGGCGGCAAGCTTGCCCTTTTTGTAGTCGGCAACCGACTTGGGGTTAGCGGCTACTGCCTCGGCTACAAGCTGGCCGAGCAGCACCTCATCGTTGATCTGTGCAAGTCCTCTTTCCTCCACCAGAGCCTTCGGGGAAGCGTTGGTTTCAAACATTTCCTTAATGAGTTTCTTGGCGGTGGAGCTGTTGATCACGTCATCGCCAACGAGCGTGGCAAGCTCGCCGAGGTTTTCTGCCGACACGGGGCAGGAAAAGCTCTCCGTTTCAATCAGGCGCATAAACTCGGAAATCAGGAGATTTGCCGCAAGCTTGGGGTGCTTTGTGGTGGCGGCCGCCGCCTCAAAGTAATCTGCCATTGCCTTATCGGAGGTCAAAACCTCACCGTCATAGGCAGTAAGGCCGTATTTTTGCATATACGCGGCTTTGCGCGCATCGGGCAGCTCGGGGATCTCATTGCCAAGTGCCTTGATCGCGGCATCGGAAAGCTCAATGGGGGGCAGGTCGGGATCGGGGAAATAGCGATAATCGTTTGCATTTTCCTTAGAGCGCATCGTGTAGGTCTTGCCCGTGGCAGGGTCAAAGCGGCGCGTTTCCTGCACAATAGCCTCTCCTGCTTCAATGGCATCTACCTGACGCTTATACTCATACTCGATCGCTTTGACGATAAACTGGAAGGAGTTGAGGTTCTTCATCTCGGTGCGCGTGCCAAACTTCTCCTCGCCTGCTTTTCGAACCGACAGGTTGACGTCACATCTAAGGGACCCCTCCTGCATCTTACAGTCGGAAACGCCCGTGTAAAGAATGATCGCACGCAGCTTCTGAAGATACGCCTTTGCCTCCTCGGCAGAACGGATATCGGGCTCGGAAACGATCTCAATGAGGGGCACACCGCAGCGGTTGCAGTCGATCATGGTGCCGTGCGTGTCGTCGTGCACCAGCTTGCCTGCATCCTCCTCAATGTGAATACGCGTAATGCCAATACGCTTGGCACCCGCCTCGGTTTCCACATCAAGCCAGCCATGCTCGCAAAGCGGCAGGTCGTACTGCGAGATCTGATAAGCCTTCGGCAGATCGGGATAGAAATAATTTTTTCTATCCTCCTTGGAATAGTTGGCAATTTTACAATTGGTGGCAAGGCCTGCCTTTACGGCATACTCCACCACTTTTTTGTTCAGCACGGGCAGCGTGCCGGGATAGCCCATGCACACGGGACAGCACTGGGTATTGGGCAGGGCCCCAAAGGTCGTGGGACAGGAGCAAAAGATCTTGGTTTTGGTTTTGAGCTCTACGTGCACCTCAAGACCGATCACCATTTCATAGCCTTTATAAAGCGTCATACTCTTGCACCTCCCATATCGTCTTCAAGTGCCGCGCCAACACGGTAAAGCAGTGCCTCGCTGAAGGGCTTGCCCATGAGCTGAAGCCCTACGGGCATATTGCCCTCGCCCACGCCGCACGGGAGTGAGAGGGCGGGAATACCCGCCACGTTAACGGGTACGCTGTACGCATCGCCCATATACATTTCCAGCGGATTTTGGCTCTTTTCACCGAGCTTATACGCCACGGTGGGTGCTACGGGCGAGAGGATCACGTCGCATTTTTCAAGCACGCGGTCATAATCGGCACGCACAAGGGCACGCACCTGCAACGCCTTTTTATAGTAAGCATCGTAATAGCCCGAGGAGAGGGCAAAGGTGCCCAGCATAATGCGGCGCTTGACCTCTGCGCCAAAGCCCTCGGAACGGCTCTTTTTATAAAGCTCCGCAATGTCAGAAAATTCCTCGGTACGGTAGCCGTATCGCACACCGTCAAAGCGAGCAAGGTTAGAGGATGCCTCGGCACTGGAGATCACGTAATACGCCGCCAGTGCGTGGTCGATCGCGGGCATTGACACCTCAAGCAGCCTTGCGCCCATTTTTTCATACCGTTTAGCGGCATTCAGTACGGCTTCCTTCACGTCGGGAGAAATACCCTCCCCAAAAAACTCCTTCGGGATACCGATCGTAAGTCCTGCCACGCCGCGGCCGATCTCGGCTGTGAAATCACCGTATACGCGGTCAACAGAGGTAGCATCGCGCTTATCATGTCCTGCGATCACATTCAGCACCATAGCATTATCACGCACGGTCTTGGTCAGCGGGCCGATCTGATCAAGCGACGAGGCAAACGCCACAAGACCGTAACGGGAAACTGTACCGTAGGTAGGCTTCATGCCCACCACGCCGCAAAATGCGGCAGGCTGGCGGATCGAGCCGCCCGTATCAGACCCCAGCGTATACGCCGCCTCGTTTGCGGCAACAGCGGCGGCAGAGCCGCCCGAGCTACCACCCGGCACGCGCGAGAGGTCAAGGGGATTGTGGGTGATCTTCATCGCCGAGTTCTCAGTGGTAGACCCCATGGCAAACTCATCCATATTGAGCTTGCCAAGCATAACAAAGCCTGCTTTTTCAAGGTTTTCCACCACGTGCGCGTTGTAGGGCGGCACGTAATCGGCAAGCATTTTGGAAGCACAGGTGGTAGCAACACCCTTGGTGCAGATATTATCCTTCACGCCCATGGGGATGCCTGCCAGCGCCGAGAGCTCCTCGCCGGCGGCGCGGCGCTTATCAACAGCAATTGCCATATCAAGCGCACGGCGCGCGTCAGTCGAGATATATGCCCCCACACGGGGCTCGTTTTCCTCAATTGAGGCAATATATGCCTTGGTCAGCTCTGCTGACGAGATCTTTTTCTCGCGAAGGGCAAGGGCTTGCTCCGACACATTCATTTTTAACAAATCAGACATCGTTTACCTCCTTATCCTTCTACAACACGGGGCACAGTGACATACCCCTGTGCCTTGGTTTTGGCATTGGCAAGCAGTGCCTCGCGTTCAAAATTGTTTTCGGGCTCATCCTCGCGGAGCACGTTTTTAAGGTCAACCACATAGGTCGCCTCCGCGACCCCTGCGGTATCGACTGCCGAAAGCTGATCGGCAAAGCCGATGATCGCGCCCATATCGCTTGCCACGCGTGCCTTTTCCTCACTCGAAAGCGAAAGACGGGCAAGGTCTGCAATTCTTTCTACGTCAATGGTAGGGGCTGCTTTTTTTGCACCCGTTTTGCCACCAACACTCCCCTCAAGTGCTTGACCAAGGCCAAGCACCTCAAGCTGCGAGGCATCAACGGGGGTGGGTGCATCGGTCATGGGACAGGAGGCATCCTTGATCTTGGGGAATGCGATAACCTCTCTTAGGCTATCTGCGCCCACCATAAGCATCACGAAGCGGTCAAGACCGAAGGCAAAGCCTGCGTGGGGGGGCGTGCCGTAGCGGAACGCACCCACCATAAAGCCAAAGCGATCCTCGATCTCCTCGTTTGAGAAGCCGAGTGCCTCAAACATCACCTTTTGCACGTCACGGTTGTGAATACGCACCGATCCCGAGCCAAGCTCCACGCCGTTTAATACCACGTCATACGCCTGTGCGCGCACTCTTGCCTTATCGGTTAAGAGGTACTGTACATCCTCGGGATAGGGCATGGTAAAGGGGTGGTGGGTCGCCACAAAGCGATCCTCCTCCTCGGAGTATTCAAACTGCGGAAAGTCGGTAACAAACAAGAACTTGTATTCGTCCTTGTGGCGAAGCCCCAGCATATCCGCAACGTTAAGGCGCAAAGCACCCAGCACCTTGCGAACGGTTGCAAGCTTGTCTGCCGAAAACAGGATAAAGTCGCCCGCCTTCGCGCCAAGGCGACCCAGCAGAGCCTTGAAGCCCTCCTCGGTAAAGTATTTGGGGAGAATGGAGTTTACCGTGCCGTCGGCGCGCAAAAGGATCCACGCCATGCCCTTTGCACCAAAGGATATTGCCGCCTCCGTGAGATTTTCAATATCGGTACGGGCAAATTTTTCGCCGGCACCCGGCACGCAAATGGCGCGCACCACACCGCCCTCTTTGGTGACGGAATGAAAGACCGAGAAGGTAGAAGCAGCTGCAAGATCGGTTACGTCAACAATGGGCAGATCAAAGCGCAGGTCGGGCTTATCCGAGCCGTATTTATCCATTGCCTCATGCCATGTGATGCGCTGGAACGGCTCCTTGATATCAATGCCCTTCACCTTATAAAACAGATCCTTAAACATTCCCTCAAGATGCTCTAACACATCCTCCTGCTCGACAAAGGACATCTCCATATCCACCTGCGTAAACTCAGGCTGACGGTCAGCACGCAGATCCTCGTCACGGAAGCACCGTGCCACCTGATAGTAGCGGTCAATACCGCCCACCATCAAGAGCTGCTTGTAGATCTGGGGGGATTGGGGCAGCGCGTAAAAGCTGCCGGGATGCACGCGAGAGGGCACAAGATAGTCACGCGCACCCTCGGGCGTGGATTTACAGAGCATGGGCGTTTCTACACATAAAAATCCGTGCTCGTCAAGATACCGCTCTACCGTGCGCTGAATAAAGGCACGGGTCTTTAAATTGTGATACATGGAGGGGCGGCGCAGATCGATATAGCGATACTTCAGGCGCAGATCCTCACGCGTATTTTGATTGTCCTCGGGCGAGAAGGGGAGCTGATCGCATTGCGACAAAAGCTCAAGCGAGGTTGCCATGACCTCCACCGTGCCCGTTGCAATACGGGGGTTTACCGTTTCGGCATCGCGCAACCGTACAGCCCCCAGTGCCGAAATCACGGACTGGTTTTTCAGACTCTCTGCCACAGCAAAATCCTGTGCCGTGAGATTGGCAGCATCAAATACCACCTGCACCACGCCCTCGCGGTCGCGCAGGTCGATAAAGATAACGCCACCCATGTCGCGCTTGTTTAAAACCCAACCGGCAACACGCTGGTCGGTACCGATGTGTGCTTCTCTCACAAGCCCGCAATAAATCGTTCTTTTCATATTGATACTCCTTTCGGAATGTTTTATAAATTTCAAAAAATCAGATTTTTAAATCAACCGCGGTGAGCCCAATCGCATTCAAGATCTCCTCGCACACTGCATAAAAACGTTCGTTGATATCTTTATTGGTGTATCTTAAAACCTTTATTCCCCAACGAGCAAGTGTAAAATCCCTTTCAAGATCTGCCCCCTTGTTTTGGGATAAGGCATGCTGCAATCCGTCAATTTCTATCGCAATTTTAGCACTTGCAATATAAAAATCGAGAATGTAATTCTCAATGTTCTTTTGCCTTTTCACCGTTATAGGAAGCATCTTTAAAAAATCATACCAAATATGCTTCTCCTCGGGGGTCATTTGCTTACGAAGTGCCCGCGCATTTCCAACCAGTTTTTTGTTGTATGGATACATTGCGATTCCCTCATTTGAGAAAAATTCTTTGTTGGTGGCAGCGCCTTGCGCTGACTCCTCATCCACCACCATGGCGGTTCCCCTTCTCCCACAGGAGAAGGCTACTCTAACATCTGCTACAGTTTTCAACACATCCGCAATGTTCGCACTATCTCCTGCCTTCCCCAAGAAGGGGAAGGTGGCACGGCAAAGCCGTGACGGATGAGGATGCCTGCCGCCTTGGCGGCACATGGCAAAAAAATAACGCCCCTGAAAGTGCCTGAAACACTTTCGGGGCGAAGGCAAGCCTTCGCGGTACCACCCGCATTTGAGTTTTCACTCCTCATGGGCACGTGCCACACGGCAAATACCCCTCGGCTATAACGCGCCGCCGCGCTCAAATCTACTGCCGCAACAACTTGCAGGTTCGGTTGAGAGCTCCGAAATGTTCTTTCACCCCGTGCACATACCGTTATCCCAGCACCAACGGCTCTCTGTGATTGCATTCGCGGCTACTTTTTTTCATCATCGCCTGTAAAAATTATCATACACAAATATTGTAGCATTATTCGCGTCGCCTGTCAAGTGGGTGAGAAAAATTTATCTCCTAATTTCAGAACCTGTCCTCTGCCCTCTTGCAAAAATAACATTTTGGGTGTATAATGTATTCTGTATAATTATCTTTAAATTAAAAGGAGGTAGCAGGCATGAGGGCAGTTATCATGGCAGGCGGCAAGGGCACGCGCATTGCATCCCTTGCGCGTGATATTCCAAAGCCCATGCTGCCGCTTTGCGGCAAGCCTGTTTTAGAACGCCAAATTGAGGTGCTGCGCCGAGAGGGCTTTCTTGATATTGTGCTTGTGGTGGGACATCTTGGCGGAGTGATCCAAAGCCATTTCGGTGACGGTGCCGCATTTGGCGTGCATATCACCTACATACACGAGCAGGAGCCTCTTGGCACCGCGGGTGCACTGGCACTGCTTGGCGACGTGCTGAAGGAGGAGGACTTCCTGCTTCTCAACGGCGATATTTTATTTGACGTAGATCTTGCCCGTTTCCTTGCCTTTCACCGTGAAAAGCGCGGCATCGCCACCATTTTCACACATCCAAGCACACACCCTGCCGACAGCGTGATCGTGGAAAGCGATAAAAACGATCGCGTCACTGCCTTTCTCGCGCCCGATACCGCACGACCCCTTACACGCAACCGCACAAACGCGGGCTTGCACTTCTTTTCCCCTGCTGTGCTCTCCCGCTTTCCCACAGTGAAAAAGACCGATCTTGACCGCGAGGTGCTTGCGCCCCTCGCCGCCGAAGGCGCGCTTTTCGCCTACAACTCTCACGAGTACGTGAAGGACATGGGCACGCCGCAGCGTTTGACCGAGGCAGAGCGTGACCTTGCCGCAGGCGTGGTCACACGCGGCGATCCCAAAGCCCCACGCGCCGCGGTATTTCTTGACCGCGACGGCACGATCAACCGCCACGTGGGATTTGTGACCTCGCCCGATCAGCTTGTGTTGCTTGAGGGTGCCGCCGAGGCGATCAAACAGCTCAACGACCGTCACATCCCCGTCATCGTGGTGACCAATCAGCCGGTTCTCGCGCGCGGTGAGGTTGACGAAGCAGGGCTTTGGGCCATACACGCAAGGCTTGAAGCACTCCTCTCGGAAAACGGAGCTTATGTAACCGATATCTTTTACTGTCCGCACCACCCCGACAGCGGATTTGCAGGCGAGGTTCCCGAGTTAAAATGCGTTTGTGATTGCCGCAAACCGGCACCGGGGCTTCTCCTTGCCGCCGCGGCACGCTACAATCTTGACCTCTCGCGCTCCTATATGATCGGCGACAGCGAAAGCGACATGACCGCCGCACGCCGCGCAGGCTGTGGCACCGCCGCCATTGGCAGCATACAAGCCGATATTGTGGGCAACAGTCTTTTGGATTGCGTTTCTAAAATTTTAAAAGCCGAGGAATATAGTCATGACTTACCTTGATATATTGCAGGACCTACTCTGCCGCTATCCCACCCTTGCCACCGCAAAGCAGGATATTATAGCCGCGTACACCGCCATGCAGCAATGCTTTGCGTCGGGCGGCAAGCTACTGACCGCAGGCAACGGCGGCTCTGCCGCGGATGCCGAGCATATTGCCGGCGAGCTGATGAAATGCTTTGCCAAAAAGCGCCCCTTATCCCCCAAAAGCCGTGCGGCACTTGTCGCCGCCGACCCGGGACGCGGACAGGCACTGGCAGATATGCTACAGGAAACACTGCCCGTGATCTCACTTACAGGTCACGCAGCACTCTCCACCGCCGTGATGAACGACAGTGATGCCGTAGCGGTTTTTGCACAGCAGGTATGGGGTTGGGGCAAGCCGGGTGATATTTTGCTTGCCATTTCCACCTCGGGCAACGCCGAAAACCTGCTGCTTGCCACCGCCGCCGCCAAGGCGCGCGGTATGAAGGTAATTTTGATGACGGGCGCTGAGGGCGGCAAGCTTGCGCCCCTCGCGGACATTGCCGTTCGCGTGCCCCAAACCGAAACCTATCTTGTGCAAGAGCTGCATCTGCCCTTATATCATGCGCTTTGCCGCATGCTCGAAAACCACTTTTTTGCGGTATGAGTAAGCGTTTACTGTTTGTCACCTCGCGCCTGCCGTGGCCACACAACAGCGGACGCAAGGTTTCACTTTATCACTACTGCCGCGGACTTTTTGAGCGATACGGGTATGAAATTGCCCTGTTTGTGTTTCCCGAATGGGATCAGCCGCGCGATGCCACGGACAAGCCCGCGTTTATCTCTGAGGTGCGCTTTGCCGCCCCGATCTCTCGCGCAGAAAAGCTTGCAAATCTCGCGACACATACACTTTCGGGCAAGCCCTTGCAAGCAGCCCTTTACAAAAGCCGCAAAAACCGCCGCTTACTGCAAAAGCACGTGGCGGAGTTTAGGCCCGACGTAATGCTGTTTGACATGATTCGCTTGGCACCCTACATGCGTGATTTCAAGGACAAGGTGCGCTGTATTCTTGACCTTGACGATCTTTTGTCGGTACGCTATGCGCGCCAGCTTTCCGCCCTTGATGAGGGCACGAGCATTGCGGGGCACTATGCAGGTGGGATGAACCCCACTGCCGAGCGTGTGCTCTGTCGCGGCAGGCTCGGTCGTATGATCCTAAAAAGCGAGCAAAAGCGGCTTGCAAGATCGGAGCCGGAGTATGCCAATGAAGCCGAGGGCGTGATCTTGGTATCCGAAAAGGAGGTCGCTACACTCAACCAAAGGCTTGACAGCCCTCGCGCCGTTGCCGTGCCAATGGGCGTTGACATGGCGGCATTTGCCTACGCTGACGCAGAAAAGCGACCGCGCACCTTTGGCTTTGTCGGCAATTTGCACGTTGCGGCAAACGTTTCCTCACTGGAATACATCGTGCAGAGCATTTTGCCCAAGCTCACCCCACCCTATTGCTTTGAGGTGATAGGGCCCGTGCCCGATGCGGTGCGTGCACGCTTTGAGGGAGTACAGAACCTTTCTCTTTTTGGCGAGGTAGCAGACCTTGCCCCCGTGATGCACTCATGGCAATTTTCCCTTTGCCCCATTGCGTTTGGCTCGGGGATCAAGACCAAGATCCTGGAAGCCATGGCAGCAGAGCTCCCCGTTCTGACCAATACCGTGGGGAGTGAGGGCATCAACGCCACTCACGGTGAAGCTATTTTCGTGTATGATGACCCACAAGCACTTGCCGACACGGCAAATGCACTGCTGAGCGACCCCTTGCGTTGCCGCGAGATCGGCAAAAATGCCGCCGCGTTTGTTGGCGAAAATTTTGCTTGGGACCGTATATTTGATGCATTTCAAAATCTTGATCTATAAGGATGCTTATGAATATCTTACTGGATGACGGCTTACAACTGCATATCAGAACGGGCATCGGTAGCTACGCGCGGTATTTGGGGGAAGCACTTGCCGCGCTCCCCGACACCACCGTCACACGCGAGGATTTTACACCTGCGGGCGGGCGGCGTGCCGCACGTCTTTCCTATCTCAAATACCTGAGCTCCGCCGCCTACCGCAAAAAGCTTGCGGCGTTTGACGTGGTGCACTATGCCAACTACGCACTGCCCAAAAAGCATCCCCCACACACCACGGTGGCGGTTACGGTGCACGATCTTACCGCGTTTTCGCATCCCGAAACGCTGCCGCGTGCTTACGCGCTGTACAATCGCTTTATGGTGCGCCGCGCCATGAAGCATGCCGATATTGTTTTCACGGTATCAAAAGCCATGGGGGAGGAGATCTGCGCCCGTTTCCCCCGTGCGGCAAAAAAAGTGGTGGCTGTGCACCCCGGGCACTACACGGGTGCAACCGAGGCTATCACACCCGCGGTTTATGAAAGCGAAATCCTAAAGGGTCTTACCAAGCGCAAATTCTTTTTGTTTGTGGGCACGGTGGAAAAGCGTAAAAATTTAACCGAGCTGATCAACGCCTACACCCTACTTCAAAAGACCTGCCCTGCCGCCGCGGACTATGCGCTGGTATTGGCAGGCAGACAAGGGTTTGGTTCTGAGGCTGTAACAGATCTGGTCGCAAACGCCCCCGATACGGCGGACATTCGCCTGGCGGGGTTTGTGAGCAATTCCGACCGCGCAAAGCTTCTTGGCGAAGCGGCGGCATTTGTGTTTCCCAGTATATACGAGGGCTTTGGCTCTCCCCAAACCGAGGCAATGGCGGCGGCACTCCCTCTCATTGCCAGTGACATTCCCACCAACAGGGAGGTTTCGGGTGCCTATGCCTCCTATTATCCCCTCGGGGATGAATGTGCGCTTGCCGCGCTTTTGCGCGAGGTGGTGCTGGGAAATCTCAAGGCGGACCCCGCCGCCGCCAAGGCACGCCTTTCGCGCTACGATTGGCAGCGATCCGCCACTGCCATACGCCAAGCCCTTCAGGCGGCACACAAATCAAAGTAAAGGAGAGCCCGTATGATGCCGACACTGTCAGTAAAGAAAAACGGCTTTGCCACGCCTGCGTGGCTTCTCTTGTTGCGCCGTTTTTGGCTCTCGCCTATCTTTTTTGCCCTGCTGCTGATCGCTTGCTGTACCTTCACGGCATTCTCGCTTGAGGTGGCGGGTGCCATGACCCTTTTGTGGCTTATTCTCATTATACTCGTCACCTCAGACGATGCGTTTGCCGCCACCGTCCCCTTTTTGCTGCTCACCGTGCTGGTATCGGCGTGCTACGACGGATACGCGCTGTTTATCCCCTATGCACCGATGATCGTCCCTGCCCTTGCGGCACTCTTGTTCCATTTTATTTACTACCGCGCGCAATTCCGCATCGGCTACTCCTTCGCACCCCTGATCGCGGTGTCGGTGGCAGTCACACTTGGCGGTGTTGGGTGCCTTTCCTTGCGGGAATATTTTACGCCTGCGGCGCTTTATTACGTCGCGGGGCTTGGGTTCGGCATGGCAGGCGTCTACCTTCTGCTCAAATCCGCGCTTTCAAGAAAGCGCGACTATGATGTAAAAAAGTTGCTCCTGACAGGGCTTTATTTGGCAGGACTCTATGCCACCTTTTTTACGCTCCTGTTTTATGCCGAGCGTCTTGTTTGGATGCAGGATGACCTTGAGATCTTTGGGCACTTGCGCCTCATCAGCATAGACAACCGCAACGTCTACGCCACGTTTTTACTGCTTGCTCTGCCTGCCCCCTTTTACCATGCCGCAAACGGCAAGGGGTGGCATCTGATCCCCGCGCTCCTGTTTTTCTGTTCGCTGATGCTTACCGGCTCGCGCGGCGGCATGCTCATGGGGCTGGCTCTTTTCGGACTTTGCTTTTTGTACCTTTTGCGCCGCGATAAAAAGCACCGCCGCCGCAACCTCGCTGTTTTGGCCATGCTTGGCGTGGGAGCACTGCTTGCGGGCGGATTCTTGATCAAATTCTACTCCTTCCGCTTTGCGGGCGGCTTTATTGAGGGCGATGAGCCCCGCGTGCGCTTGCTTGGCCGTGCGGTGTGGGATTTTCTCAATCACCCCATTTTTGGCGTGGGCCTCGGCTACACGGGCAATGCCGATATTTACGACCCCAAGACCTTTGCCATGAACTGGTATCACATGATGATACCGCAGATCGTGGCAGGCATGGGGCTTGTGGGCACCTTTGCTTACGCATTTCTGTTTTGGCGGCGCGGCGTGCTGATCAAGCGCAATGCCGATCCCCTCTCCCGTGCCTTGGCTCTGTCCTACATCGGGCTGTTTCTCATGTCACAGGTCAATCCCGGTGAATTTTGCCCCATGCCCTACGAGCTCGTTGCCGTGATGATCTTCCTCTTCCTTGAGGAAAACACAGAGCACGCTGCCAAGACACAGCAAGACACTACCGAGGCAGCACTGACCTCGCTGCTCTCACACGCACTCTTTGAAAAGCCGCTTGCACTCCCCCCTAACACCGATCTTGATGCCGTGTTAGCACTTGCCGACCGTCATATGGTGTTTGGCGTTGTGAGCGAGGCACTCGGCACGTTGCCCGAGGATGCCCTGTCAAGAGAAGCCCTGCTTTGCTTACAGGATCGCACTGTTACGCTACTGCGCCAAAATGCGCGCCTTGCAGAGTGCCGCGCCGAGCTTTGTGCGTTCCTTACAGCGAACGGTATTCCTGCCGTGATCCTAAAGGGTGACAGTGTTGCCGCACTTTACCCCACGCCCGATCTGCGCGTGGCGGGGGATATCGATTGCCTTATTGACGAGGCGGCGTTGCCCAAGGTCGGTGCCCACTTAATTGACCGTGGCTTTACCGCGTGCGAAACCCACAGCCAGCACCATGCCGTTTACAAAAAAGAGGGCTGTGAGATCGAGCTGCACCGCAGCGTTTCGGGACTGCCCGACGGCGAAATGCGCGAAAAAGTAGCCGCATATCTTGCCGATACCTTAGCAGCAGGCACGCTCTCCGAAATAAATGGCGAATGCTTCCCCGTTGCAAGCGATTTCCACCAAGCACTCATTCTTCTGCTCCATATGCAACAGCATATGCGCGAGGGGGGGCTTGGCTTACGCCAAATGTGCGATTGGGCACTGTTTGTAGCAAAAGGACTCAAAGAGGAAACCGTGCCGCGCCTGATTGCGGCATTGCATGAGGTAGGGCTTTACCGCTTTGCCGCGACAGTAACGCTTGCCGCCGTGCGCCACCTTGGTTTACCTGCGGAAAAATCTCCGTTTTCGGAGGATGACGCCGCGCTTGCCGATGCACTGTTTGCCGATTTTATGGCAAGCGGCAACTTTGGGCTTGGAAATGCCGATTTCGCGGGTAGTGGCATCGTCACGCTCCACCGCCAAGAGGGTAAGGGCAGCCTTGCCACGGCACTTTTAAACGTCACGCAAAAGTGCCGCGAGGAATGGCCGATATGCAAGAAATATCGCGTGCTTCTTTTGTTCCTTGTTCCGTTTTGGGTGGTGCGTCGCCTGTTAAAGGCACCCGTGCATCCCCTTTCCATGCTTCGCTCGGCAGGGGCGCGCGGCACGCTTTACGATAGTCTTAAGCTCTTTGAGGAGGATGAAAGGTGATGAGCAACACGGCAAAAAGGACACTGAAACAGATAGGGCTTGGTGCCGCATGCGCGCTGCTTGCGCTTTTGCTGGTGGCGGGTGGGTACCTCTCTTATGTGCTGATCGCTTACTACCGCATCGGTGACAAGGAAACCGCGATAGCGGCAGTCGGCAGCGACAAGGTTGCCGTGCAGACCGAATATTCCTTTATCACGTGGAACATCGGCTTTGCGGCATACAGCCGCGACTTCAGCTTTTTTATGGACGGCGGCACAGAGTCGCGCGCCTACTCCGAAGAGGAGGTCTTCAAAAACCTTGACGGTATGCTATCCCGTCTTCTTGCCGAGAACCCCGACTTTATGTTTCTGCAAGAGGTCGATACCGACGCGACAAGAAGCTACCACGTTAACCAAAAGGACTACATTTCGGAAAAATTCCCCTCATACAGCAAAAGCTTTGCCGAGAATTACGATTCTCCCTATCTGTTTTATCCCTTTACCTCGCCGCACGGAAAATCAAAGGCAGGGCTGCTGACGCTAAGCTCGGGGGAGATCCTTTCTGCTAAGCGCGTGGAGCTGCCCGTTGAGAAAGGGTTTATGAAATTTCTTGATCTTGACCGCTGCTATCATAAAATGGCACTGCCGGTTGAGAACGGCAAAACACTTTATCTTTACAATCTTCACCTTTCTGCCTACACCAGTGACGGCACCATTGCCACCGAGCAATTAACGCTGTTGCTTTCCGATATGGCGGCAGAGTACCAAAAGGGCAACTACGTACTGGCAGGTGGTGACTTTAACAAGGATCTCTTAGGACTTGGCGACGGGGGCGAAAACACCTGGGCACAGCCCTTTCCCACAGCACTGCTGCCCGAGGGGCTCTCGCTCAAGTGCGGTGACGGAAGCACGCACAGCTGCCGAAACTGCGACACGGGCTACCAAAAAGGCACGACCTTTGAGGTGACGGTTGACGGCTTTATCGTTTCCGATAATATTACCGTCAGTGCCTGCCAAACGCTAAACGAGGATTTTAACAACTCCGACCACAACCCCGTCAAGCTCACCTTTTCGCTAAAATAAGGAGGGCGCATGAACAACATCATACTCATCGGCATGCCCTCGTGCGGCAAAAGCACGGTGGGGGTATTGCTTGCCAAAAACCTTGGCTACCGTTTTATCGACACCGACCTCGCCATACAGGAGCACCACGGAAAGCTGCTGCACGAGATCATTGCCGAGCGCGGCATAGAGGGCTTTTTACAGCTTGAAAACGAGGTGTGCGCCGCGCTTGAAGCGAGCCGCACCGTCATCTCCACGGGTGGCAGTGCCGTTTACGGCAAGGAGGCAATGGCGCACCTCAAAAGCATTGGAACGGTGATCTATTTGAAGATCAGCTATGAAACGCTTACCGCCCGTCTTGGCGATTACGTGCATCGCGGCGTGATCTTACGCGAGGGATATACCTTAAAGGATCTTTACCGCGAGCGCACCGCGCTTTATGAAGCATATGCCGATCATATTGTAGATGAGGAAACCTGCGCCGAGGGGCTTAGCGAAACGCTCCAAAAAACGCTTTTGATCTGCCAAAAAATTTTGACACCGTAACGCAGTTTTACAATAAAAATGATCCACCGATTACGATCGGTGGATCATTTTTATTCTTTTACAACTTTTATTTTATCAACACCGTAATGCCTAAGGAGCGCAACAACATCCGCATCGATATACTCGCCTGCCACCGCAATGGGTACGGCAGGTGGGCAGGAAACGGTGGGGGCGGCGCAAATGCGCCCCTGTGCCGGGGAAAGCGGCACCGTTTCACAGGGAGAAAGCATTGCTTCTCTTATGGATAAGGAGGGCACGGGGCGTATGGTGGGAAGCTGCTTTTGTGGAAGTGCTGCGCCAAGCGGCACACTGCACAAGACTGTGCAAAGATGCAAAAGCTCCGCTTCCCCGTTCCCCTCGGTGCACATCAGCACCAAAAATTCCTTGTCGGCAAATTCGGGCTCAATGCCGTTTTCACGCAAAATGTCTGCAAGTGCTTCACCCGTGTAACCGCTTTTAGTCGCCTCGATCACGATCTTTAAGGGCTCGCCCTCAAGCACACAGTAGCCGTGTGATGAAAGCACCGCACGAACGCCGGCGATCCGCGCCGCCGTTTCGGCAAGTGCTGTGGGATACTCACCCGCAAGATATGCGTTACAGCGGTCAAGTGACTGGAGTATGAGATACGAGGGACTGGTAGAGGCAAAGAGCGAAAGCGCATCTCTTGCGCCCTTTAAATACGCTTCGGGTGCCTTTTTGGCAATATGCAAATACGCCCCACCCGTTAAAACAGGTAAGGTTTTATGGGCAGAATCCGCACACATGGTAGCACCCAATGCAATAGGATGCCTTGAGGGCGACAAAAAGTTAAGATACGCGCCGTGTGCATTGTCCACAAGCAAGGGCACACCAAAGCCTTCACAAACGGCGGCAATCGCCGCGATATCCGCCACATTACCGAGGTAATCGGGCGAGGTAAGATACACGGCGTGGGGCTTTTCCTCACACGCCAAAAGTGCGCTCTTTACATCATCTGCCAAGAGGGGGCAAGCACAAAGATGTGCCGCCTTTGTCGAATAAAGCCAGGTCACCTTGGCGTCAAGAAGTGCCGCGCCGTACAAAAACGACTTGTGGGCATTACGCGCCGCGAGTATGTGGAGCTGCGCGCCGCGCGGCAGCTGCGTTGCCACGGTGGCAAGCATTGCCTTAATGGCAAGCGTAGCCCCCTCGGTAGAATAAAAGGTGTGTGCGCTGCCAAAGAGTGCCGTGGCGTTTTGCTCACTCTCCTCAATAATTCCCATGGCATCATAGAGCACGTCGGCACCCTTGATCTCGGTTATATCAAGCTGCTCACAGCCGAGGTGCGCCTTACCCTTATGCCCCGGCATATGAAAGCGCATGCCGTTTTTTTCGGCATAACGCCGCACAAAATCCAAGATCGGTGTTGTCATACCTGCTCCGATTTGGCAACCTGCATCATCACAGCACACTCAATACGCTTTTTAAAGAGCTCGCATCCGTACTCATAAACACCGCCAATACTGCCCGTGGCATGGTAAGCGTTTGCGGCGCAACCGCCGGAGCAGTAAAGCCTTGCCCAGCACTCCTTACACTCAGAACGTGCATAGGCATTACAATGGCGAAACTCATCCTGTACGGCGGTATTCGATACGCCGTTCCACACGTCACCAAGGCGATAGCGTGCATCACCTACAAATTGGTGACAGGGGTAGAGCTCACCTGCGGGCGTTACAGCCATATATTCGGTACCAGATCCGCACCCCGTGATGCGCTTATAAATGCAAGGCCCGTTTTTAAGGTCAAGCATATAGTGATAAAAGGTAATGGGTCTGCCCTCTTTTTCGCGCCTGAGCATCTCCTTTGCCAGGATCTCATACTGCTCGAAAAGCAGGGGCAGATCCTCTTTGGTGAGGGCATACGGGTCATCGGGCGGGCAAACAACAGGCTCCATGCTAAGCTCGGTAAAGCCGAGATCCGCCATATGGAACAGGTCGTTTGTAAAATCAACGTTTTGGTGGGTAAACGTACCGCGCACGTAGTAATTCTTGCCGCCGCGCTTCTCTACCAGCTTTTGGAACTTCGGTACGATAATATCGTAGCTGCCGCGGCCTGCCGCGTTTTTACGGAAGTGGTCGTTGACCTCCCTTCTGCCGTCAAGCGAGAGCACCACGTTGCTCATCTCACGGTTGAGGAAGTCCATCACGTCATCGTCAAGCAGTACACCGTTTGTGGTAAAGGTGAAGCGGAAGTTCTTTCCCTTCTCCTTTTCTACCTCGCGCGCGTAAGCCACCAGCTGCTTTACGACCTCAAAGTTCATCATCGGCTCGCCGCCGAAGAAATCGACCTCAAGGTTGCGGCGTGTACCCGAATTGGCAATGAGAAAATCAAGTGCCTGCTTGCCGACCTCAAAGCTCATCAAGGCATCCTTACCCTGATATTTGCCCTGCCCCGCAAAGCAATATTCGCAGCAAAGGTTGCAGGTGTGTGCCACGTGCAGGCAAAGTGCCTTCACTACGTTACTGTTGTTTTTGTATGTAGTGGCAAGGTTCTCATAAGGATCCACCGAGAAAAGCTTGCCCGCATCCTTCAGTGCCGCAACATCGTCAAGACAGGCAAGGATCTCCTCACGCGTGACGTCCTCACGGTCGCCGTATTTTTGGAGCATTGCCGAAACGATCTCCTCGGCTGTGGCATGCTCATACATGGCAATGATGTCATACGCCACCTCGTCTACCGCGTGTACCGAGCCGCTTGCCGTATCGAGCACAATGTTATATCCGTTCAGTTTATATTGATGTACCATATTATTCTCCTAACAAATATAAAACGCTGCCACAGGGGCAGCGTTTTATGTGTGAAACAATTACTTGTTCTCGCACTGCTGATTTGCAACGCCGCAAGAGGTTTTGCAAGCAGACTGGCAAGAGGTTTGGCACTCGCCGCAGCCGCCGGTCGTTACGGTTTTTGCAATATCCTTGGTTTCAATGGTTGTAATTCTTTTCATGAGAAAAATCTCCTTTGCTGTTCGTTAGTAAAATTTTATCACAAAAGGATTTGCTTGTCAACCATTATTTTGCGTTTTCCCTGTTGTTTTCCGAGGGGAGTGCGTTTTTTGATGTTTTTCCTCTAGAGGTATGCACCTCACGCGTTCAAAAGCGTTTGATCTCTTGAGGGCGGCGTATTGCGTAGTTATTACTGCTTTGGGGTAGTTTCTGAAAATTTTTTGAAATATTCTATTATTGTAGCAAAGTATTTTCGGTTAATGCTATAAAGGATCGACTTTTTAATGATCCTTTTTTTCACAACCCCACACTTTTCAAGCGTGCTCACGTGATGATATGCCGTTGAGGGGGGGAGTCCCAGCATCACCTCAAGATCCTTGCAGGTACACTCTGTCTTTTGCAGGATGATCTCAAGCATTTTTACACGGTTGACATCAGACAGCGCCGCGCCAAACTGCTCGGGGATAAGATCGATATGCTTTTTTTTCAAACGTTCAAGGGAAGAAAGATACTCAATCCCTATCAAATAAAGCACTTGTGAAGCGCATCTAAACTGCAAAAGATTTTTATTTAAAAGGCAAAATGAAAGATATATAGGATTCCCAGCAGCCTTGTCAATTTTCGGATACTCGAGAAAGCTAAACCTTTCCTCAAGTAATTCATAATTCAACTCATTATACGCATCAAGTATCTTCGCATAATTTCGTTCATAGTAGGAGGAAAGCTGAACATCTTTCGCCATAAGCTCATACTGTAGCACACGTATATAATACTCCGGGTCCATGAAAAACTCATAGAGCTTTGCCTTTAACTTATCATCATAATCCGATTTTTTTATGATCTCAAATAAATGTTTTTTTGATCCTATACATTCATTTATTTCACTCTCATCAAGGTCTTCAAAATAGTATTCGATCACGTTTTTCACAAACAAGTCGTAATCATTTATCTGCTTTTGCAAAAAAGCAAGGTCATACTCGGTTGTAAACGCCTTCGCACAGTTGTGAAAATAGTTTAAAGTAAAAAAGCAATGCTTATCCGCTGCGGCTCTGAAAAAAATGTATAGATCATCCGAGATTGGTTCAAAAAGCTTGAATTTCTCGGAAAAATACTTCATGTCTTCTTCATTTGCTTCAAACAATTCGGGAAATTGATCGACATTGTACTTGTAATAAAACAAAAAAATAAGATCATAAACATATCCCGGATTTTTGATGAGCTTTAGATCTGGCATTGCCTTACCCCTTTTCTAACATTCTTACTACATATTTTAACATTAAGCATTTAGCTTGTCAAGCCTATATTTCTATTTACGTTTATAGCACGATCGTTTTATACTTCATCTTTTTTCAATAAAAATAGAAACAAAATAATATTATTGTTTCATATTTGTCGAATTAAACTGTAAATGTCATTGACAATTTTTAATATATATGATATAATTCGAAAAAGCATTAACCATTATAATCTATACCAAAATCATAAAAGGAGGCAAGCTGTGCTCGATATAAAAAATTTCGGACAAAGACTTTCCCATCTTCGACATATGGCACACTTAAAGCAGCAAGACGTGGCAGAAAAATGCTTTGTTTCGGTTCAAGCAGTTTCCAAATGGGAACGTGGGCAAAGCTGTCCCGACCTTCTCATACTTGACGATCTTGCCGCGGCGCTTGGCGTTGAGATCAAAAATCTGTTTGAAGAAAACTAAAACCATCGTAAGCATTTATGCAGTGAGGTTAAAAATGCCTAAAAAAACAAACGATAAATCCAAAGAAAAAAAGAAAAAGCTTTCTCTTAAAAGAAACATATCAAACAACATTTTTGCCCTGAAAGCGATATGGCGGGCATCGCCCATATATCTTTTTATCTATTTATCCTCCTCGATCGTATACGGAACCCTTGATTTCCTTTCGGGCTCTTATCTTTTAAGAAAAATTGTTAACGATATCTCAAGCGGCACCCCCATAGCCAATGCTTTGATGTTTACCGCAATTCTCGGCGCTGTCATTTTAATTACATACACAGCGCTGCAATGGTTTTGGCGTGTCACTTCTCAAAAAATGTATAGAAAAATCGCTATGCATATTCAGAAAATGCTGTTTAGAAAAGCAGCAACGGTAGAACTGGCATGCTACGAAACCCCTTCCTTCTACGACAAATACGTAAAAGCAATGGACGAAGCACAAAACCGCGTTATAAAAGTCATGCAGACACTCGACAGTCTGATCGGGAAATTCACCGCGCTTTTTGCAAACTCTCTTTTGCTTTTTATTATTGATCCATTACTTATACTTTTCGGTCTGTTCCCTCTCCTTTTGGGCTTTTTCAGGCGCCTTGAGAATATTGCAAATCACAAATATAAAGCCGCAAAGAAGCCTATCAACCGCCGCAAAGAATATGTGCGCAGAACCTTTTATCTTGGCGAATACGCCAAAGAGATGCGTATCGGTGGAATGCACGAAAACATGCTGCGCGATTTCAGAGAAAGCATCCGTGATTTTTGCGCACTTACAAAAAAGCACGGCACGCGCAAGGCAATTTTTGGCTATATCCGAAATGTAGGGCTTGAGGTGGTTACGGTGCTGGGAGCTACACTTTATGCAGTATGGAGCAACATGGTGATAGGTCCGCAAAACGGAGGCATGAATATCGGCGACTGTATCGTGGTGATCGGATCTATCGGTACGATCTCTTATTGCCTGAACAACCTTGTGCAAAATTTTGCCGAATTTGGCGAGCACGCGCTTTTCCTTGAGGACGTGCGCTTCTTTCTCGATTACGAGCCCACCCTTGTTGGCGGTGCGCTTGTTGCCCCCAACGACGGCGGAGATATCGCGGTAAAAAACCTTTTCTTCAAATATGACGGCGCGGAGCACGACACATTGAAAAACATAAGCTTTACCCTACGAAAGGGTGAGCGTGTAGCACTTGTAGGAAGCAATGGCTCGGGCAAAACTACACTGATCAAATTGATGCTGCGCCTATATGACCCAACCGAAGGAGAGATCACACTCGGCGATCAAAACATAAAGGAGTTTTCACTTTCATCCTATCGCAATTCCTTCAGTACGGTTTTTCAAGATTTCAAAATGTTTTCCATGAGCGTGAAGGACAATGTCCTGCTCCGCCCCCAAAGAACGGGAGATAGAGAGCTTGTGGAGCATGCACTGCGGGAAAGCGGCGCATTTGAACGTGTAGAACGGATGAAAAACGGTCTTGACACCGTGCTCACACGCGAATTTGATAAAAAAGGAGAAAATCTCTCGGTCGGTGAGCAGCAAAAGCTGTCACTGGCAAGGATATTTGGGGACAGCACACCTTTTGTTATCCTTGATGAGCCATCCAGCGCGCTTGACCCGATTGCCGAATATAAAATGTTTGAAAATATGATGCGCGCCACTAAGGGAAGAAGCGTTATATTCATTTCACACAGGCTTTCTTCTGCCGTGCTTGCCGATCGGATCCTTCTTATGGACGACGGATGTATCATAGAATCCGGAACCCACCGGGAGCTTATGGATCAAAACGGAAAATACGCCGAAATGTTTAACCGTCAGGCACAAAATTATCTTGGAAGCGAGGTGAAGCAGGATGCATGCTAAAACCCAAAGGAAAAAGCAAAAAATATCGTCGATCTTCAAAAACAATCTTTTTATGATAAAAAAGATTGCCAAACACACACCCGACTACTTTATCTTCATGATCATTGAGGGTGTTATCTGGGGATTTATCAATTCTGCTTCAGCTTATTACACATTCAATCTTTTGAATACCGTAAGCCAAGGCACGGATTTTGCACACGCCCTAAAAATAATTGCTTTCATGGCGCTGTTTTATATCCTCGCTTATCTGTTTGACAGATGGTATCGGAGCATACACAATCCCATCATGCGTGAAAAGCTGTATCTGAAGATGCACGAGGAGCTTTTTGTAAAGTCGCGCTCCCTTGACCTCGCTTGCTTTGACGATCCCGAATTCTACGATGATTACGTATGGGCAATGAACGAATCCCACACACGTGCCACAGAGGTGCTCGAGGATACAGGAAAGCTGATAAACAGAATTGTGGCTTCCACAACGCTCATAAGCTTACTGATAACCGTAGATCCCATTATTGCTTTGATTTTGCTTGTATCATCAGCCATCACTGTCATCTGTAATCTGCTCGGAAACAAAGTAAGCTTTCAGCACAGCAAGGAATCCACGCCGCTATGGCGAAAAAATTCCTATATCAACCGCGTATATCGCCTTTCCGATTATGCAAAGGAGCTCCGTATCAGCCGCGCAGACGATCTGCTGATGCAGGAATACGATGAAAATGCGCAAAAAATTATTGATATGGAACAAAAGTACGGGAAAAAGTATTTTTTTCTGTACGGTCTTGGGTGGAATGCCGCATTCAACCTTACCTATTCGCTCATCCTTATATACATGATCGTCATGCTTGGCAAAGGCTCACTTCTGATCGGTGGATTTGCAGCAAGTGCTACCGTAGTTGGAAAGATACGCTGGATGCTAACAGACCTTACGGAAAGGCTGACCAAATATGCAAAGCATTCCTTGTATGTAGAAAAATACCGCGAGTTTTTAAGATTTACACCCAATATCAAAAAAGGCCAGCTATCGCTGCCCCCATTTGAATCACTCGAGCTGAGAAACGTAAGCTTTTCCTACGAATTTTCCGCGCATCCCAAATATCTTTTTCATGATGAAGATCATATATCACCCAAAAAAGAGGATGAAAATAAGGACGCGCTAAAGAATGTCAATCTAACGATCCACAAGGGAGAAAAAATAGCGATCGTGGGATATAACGGTGCAGGAAAAACCACACTGATCAAGCTCATCATGCGTCTTTATGACCCAACAGAGGGAGAGATCCTCTACAACGGTATAAATATAAAGGAATTTGACACCGACGAATACCGTAAAATGATCGGTACAGTGTTTCAGGATTTCAAGATATTTGCTACCACGGTGGCTGAAAACGTTATGAACGGCAGCTATGATGATACCAAGGATAGGGAAACCGTACAAAAAGCGCTCGAAGCGGCAGATTTCAGTGAAAAGCTATCAGAGCTTGCCGACGGGATACACACACATCTCACACGTGAATTCAATGACAAGGGCACCAATCTTTCAGGGGGCGAGGCACAAAAGGTAGCGATCTCACGCGTATTTGCAAAGGATCACACCTTGATTATCATGGACGAGCCCTCCAGTGCGCTTGACCCTATGGCTGAGTATAAGCTCAACCAGTCGATATTGCATCACACAAATGACAAAACCGTCATTTTCATCTCGCACAGACTTTCAACAACACGTATTGCCGACAAAATATATATGTTTGATAGCGGCAGATTGATTGAAGAAGGCAGTCACAGCGAGCTTCTATTGCAAAACGGCAAATATGCAGAAATGTTTCGTGTCCAGTCCGAAAAATATCAGTGGAACACTGAAAATGCCTCATAAACAAAGATTGAGGGGAGGTCCTTTTGCAAAAGGACCTCCCCTCGATCTTTTTCTTTTCACTAGGCACAACCGACAAGTCCGAACTCGATTTTGTAGGACAAATTTAGGTTGTTGCCACGTTAAAATACTCGTGAAACCGCTTGGTTTCACTCTGTTTTTGCCTTGCACCCACCAAAAATTTGTTCCTGCAAAATTCTTCGACCTGTGGTGTGCGAAATATTGAGGAATTTGGGATGCGAAGGACGAAGCAAGGTGCGATCCTTGCAAGGACGACAATTCCGAAAGTCCCGATATTTCGCCATCACAGGCGTGTTCGGACTTGTCGGTTGTGCCTAGGCAAGAGAGAGTCCGAACACACAAGCCCTGCGGCGATAAATTTTAGTGTCTTTTCCCATGTCAAGGCTTAAAAAGTACTACCTGTAATACACGTAATGCACGATCACGGTACGCATTTTTCCGCCGTGCTCAAGGTCGGGCGCGGTGATCACCACGCCGTCGCCCGAAAGCAGCTCCGCTGCCTGCATATCCACGATCTTGCAGCGCATCAAAACATCAAACGAGGCATACACAAGCAGCTCGTCATCCTTAATATTCAGCGCACCCGACTTGCCGATCACCTCGTCAACGTTATCAATACGCTCACTGACATATTTGACGTGATGCCCGGAGATACGCCTTGCCATATCCCACTTATAGCGCGGACTGTTCGGATTTTTGCTTTTTTTCAAACGCTCAATGATGCGACGAAACATGCTTTATCCTCCAAACGCAAACTTCTCCCGCGTCAAGCGTAACGCGGCGTCCATACTGCTTGCCCGAAAGCAGATCGCGGGCGGGGCGAGGCAGGCATATAGAAAATGGCTCACTGCCGCAATTTGCACCTACAATGATATGCCCTTTCTCATTCTTGCGCGAAAAAGCAATGGCATGCGCAGACTCAGCAACGATCTCAAAATCCCCGTCGGCGAAAACGGCGTTCTCGCGCCTGATCCTGCCAAGCTTTTTGTAATACCGCAAAAGCGACTTGTCCTCGCGCCCCCAAGGATAGGGACGGCGACAGAAGGGATCATGATACCCCTCAAGTCCGGCCTCATCACCGTAGAAAAGCGAGGGCACACCAAATACGGTATACTGTAATGCCGCAGCGATCCGCAAACGGGATAGGGCAATCGCACGCGCGGCAGGGGACATGCGCATTTTGCGCAGCTCGGCGTTTGTAAAACGCCCGTCGTCCTTCTGACCGCCAAGGGTGGTAAGAATACGCTCGGTATCGTGTGTGGAGAGAATGTTCATCAGGCTGTGACAAACCGACGTGGGATACGAGCCCCAAAGCTCACGCAAAGCGGCGCAAAGGGCTGCGGCATCGCCGTCGCGCACAAAGGAAATGATGCCACGGCGCAACGGATAATTCATCACGCTGTCCAGCTGCTTGCCCTCAAAGTAACGGCGGCGCTTGCCATAGGCGATCTTATCCGCGGCGTTCTCCCATACCTCGCCTAACACCACGCCCTCACCGCCCGTGGCGTTCTTCACGCGCAGGCGCAGGTCATCGAGAAAGGCGTTGGGCAGCTCGTCAGCAACGTCAAGTCGCCAACCCAGTATTCCTGCCTTGGTATAGGTATCGATGATACCGCCCTCACCCACAAAATATTGGTGCACAGCAGGGTTTGAAAGATTGAGCTTCGGCAGGATCGGAATATCCCACCAGCACTCGTATTTATCGGGATACTGCTTAAAATAAAACCAATCGTAATAGGGGGATTGCTTTGAATTGTACGCACCGTTCCCACCGTAAGTGCTGTAACGGTCAAAATAACGGCTATTATCACCCGTGTGATTAAACACGCCGTCAAGCATCACGCCCATACCGCGCTCCGCGGCCGCCGCGATCAAGGCATCGAGGGCCCTTCTGCCGCCAAACTGCGGATCCACCGTTTCATAGTCGCCCGTATCGTATTTGTGGTTGGATACCGACTTGAAGATAGGCGAGAGATAGATCACACCAACACCGAGCTCTGCAAGATAATCGAGCTTATCGATCACGCCCCACAGTGTGCCGCCAAAAAACTCGTTGTTGGCAACGGGAGCTCCCGGATAAGCGCCAAACTGCTCGATCTCCTCATACCACCCCTCATGATACACCGCCCCCTCGGGGTGCACACCCCCGTGGGGGGCAAAGCGATCCACAAAAATATGATACATCGTTTTTCCGTGAAACCACGCAGGCGTTGTATACTCGTTTTCCGAAACCAATAGCCGAAATCTGCCGCGGCTCTCAGTGGAAAGTGAAAAGCTTACGTTATCACTCTTGGTATCGGTAAAGAGCGTGTCCCCGCTGCGCAGAAACAGCAGCTCATAGTAAAAAAGCCCGTGCGTGCGGGGCGATGTAAGTTCTTTAAGGGATACCGAAAGGCGGTAGGTATCGATCCCGCCCTTGGTATCAACAAAGGCAAATGGATGATCCGCATCCCTGCCCCCGTCGGGCGCAATACGCAGCACAACAGCGGCCGCGCCCATGGTGCGCGGCACCTGTGCCGTGAATACCAAGGTATCACGGCAGAAGAAGGCACCGCGCGCGCTTACATCCCTGCCGCCTACATGCTTTTTCAGCTGCGGCAGGGGAAATTCAAGCTGTTTTTTAGCTAACATTATTTCTTCTCTGTAACAAGACGCTTGAGATGCCAAATATCTCTTGCGTAATCGTTGATGCTGCGATCCGCGGCGAAGAAGCCCGCGCCTGCAATGTTAGCAAGCGACATACGGTTCCAGCGTGTCTTATCTGCATAGGCATTGAGGGCCGCCAAGTGTGCTTGACGGTAGGACTCGAAATCAGCAAGGCAAAGATAGGGATCGGCAACGCCGGGGCCTGCCAGCAGGTAGGTCGCGATATCCGAGAAGTTCTCACCCGCAAAGCCAACGTTAAGGTAGTTGACGATGCGTGCAAGACGCTCATTTTGTGCATAGTACAGTGCGGAATTGTAGCCCTTGTTCCAAAGCTCACTGACCTCGTTGGCACTAAGACCGAAGATGAACATATTTTCGGGGCCGGTTGCCGCTTGCATCTCTACGTTTGCACCGTCAAGCGTACCAATGGTAAGCGCACCGTTGATCATAAGCTTCATGCAGCCCGTACCGCTTGCCTCCTTACCTGCCATAGAGATCTGCTCACTGATCTCGGCAGAGGGGATAAGCGCCTCGGCAGTGCTGACGTTGTAATCCTCAAGGAATACCACACGCAGCTTAGCGGCGATCTTCGGATGCTGCTCAATATCCTTTTGCAGCATGCACAGCAGCTTAATGATGCGCTTTGCCATAGCATAGCCGGGAGCCGCCTTAGCACCGAAGATAAAGGTTTGGGGCTGTATATCCAAATTGGGATTTTCCTTGAGATCCAAATAAAGGCCAATGATGTTCAGGGCATTGAGAAGCTGACGCTTATACTCATGCAAGCGCTTGATCTGCACGTCAAAGATCGAGTTGGTGTCAAGCACAATGCCCGTCTTCTTCTGCAAATGATTTGCAAAGCGCACCTTATTATTGTGCTTAATGGCAGCAAGCTTTTCCAGCACGGCAGCGTCATTGCTGTATTTGAGGAAATCGGCAAGGCGCTCGGGCTCGTGACGGTACCCTTCGCCGATGCACTCGTCAAGCAGGCCTGCGAGCTCGGGATTGGAGTAGACCAGCCAACGGCGATGCGCGATACCGTTTGTTACGTTGGTAAAGCGACTCGGGTACATGCGGTAGAAATCCTTAAATACGGTATCTACCAAAATATCGGAGTGAAGCTTTGACACACCGTTGATCTTATGCGAGCCGATCACCGAAAGGTTTGCCATACGCACCTGACCGTAAGCAATTACGCTGAGTGCGGAAATGCGGTTCCAGTTGCCGGGGAAGAATTGCCAAGCCTCGCGGCAAAAACGCTCGTTGATCTCCTTTACGATCATATGAATACGGGGCAGCTTGAGAGCAAAAAGATCCTCATTCCAGGTTTCAAGTGCCTCGGGCATAACGGTGTGGTTGGTATAGGAAACCGTACGTGTAACAATATCCCATGCCTTTTCCCAAGAGAAGCAATACTCGTCAATGAGAATACGCATCAGCTCGGGAACGCAGAGTGCAGGGTGGGTATCGTTGATATGGATCGATACCTTTTCGGGGAGATTGTCAAGATTGCCGTAAACCATCATGTGATCGCGAATGATGCTCTGACAGGAAGCGGAAACCAAGAAATACTGCTGGGTAAGGCGCAAAAGCTTGCCCTCGGTATGGTTGTCGGCAGGATACAGCACCTTCGTAATGATATCTGCGTTGTTGGTCTGCTCCATAGCAAGGGTATACTGTCCCTGCGAGAAAAGACCCATGTTAAAGCTGCTGACGGGCCTTGCCTTCCACAAGCGAAGCTGGGATACCGCATCGCTGTCAGCACCCGAGATCATCATATCGTAGGGAACGGCCTCATACTCCTCACCACCCTCATAGGTGATATCCAGCTTGCCGTCCCTCCATTCCTCCTTCACGTGTCCGCCGAAATGCACCTTGTACACACGGTCGGCACGGGGCGAGAGCCAAACCTCACCGCCGGGCAGCCATGCATCGGGCAGCTCGATCTGCATACCGTCAACGATCATTTGCTTGAAAAGACCGTACTCATAGCAAAGCGAAAAGCCGGTTGCGGGATAATCAAGCGAGGAGAGCGAATCCATAAAGCAGGCGGCAAGTCGGCCAAGACCGCCGTTACCAAGACCTGCATCGGGCTCACACTCATACAGCACCTCAAGATCTGCACCAAGGGATTTCAGTGCCTTGCGGTAATTCTCCTGCAAGCCAAGGTTGCAAAGATTGGTCTTAAGGGATCTGCCAAGCAGAAATTCCATGCACATATAGTACACGCGCTTAGCGCCCTGTTCGTTTACCTTATCCTTAAACTGATTGCGCTTCTCTACCAAGATATCCTTGACGGTAAGTGCCGCCGCCTTGTAGAGCTGCTCCTTGGTTGCTTCCTTTGCTGTCATGCCGAAATGGCGGGAAAGCTTTTCTTCAATATTCTTTTTTACATCTTTTGCGTTAGGGGTGTAATTCATGTTAGGGGTTCCTCCGGATTATGCGTTAATTTTGTCGTACATAGCAAGGTAGTCACGTGCGGCAGCAGCCCACGAAAAGTTGGTGCGCATGATCTTACTCATCAGGCGATCGCGCTTTTCCTCATTGCGCCAAAGAGCAATGGCAGCACCCGTGCGCTCATAAAGCTCCGCACTGCTGTAGCCCGCAAAGGTAAACCCGTTGCCGTGGATACGCTTGCCTTCCTCCCAGTAGCCCTTGATCGAATCGTAAAGGCCGCCTGTTTCGCGCACCACGGGAATTGCACCGTAACGCGAGGCAATCATTTGCGAGAGTCCGCAGGGCTCGGATTTTGAGGGCATGAGGAAAATATCGCAAGCGGCATAGATCTGCTTGGCAAGATCGCGGTCATATTTCAAAAGCACACGGACCTTGTCGGGAAAGCAGCGTGCGAGCTCGTTGAAATAATGCTCATAGCGCTCATCTCCGCAGCCAAGCACGACCAATTGCACGTCACTCTCACCGATCAGCTTACCGAGGATCTCGGTCATGATATCAAGCCCTTTATGTGCCACCAAGCGTGTGATCACCGCAAGCAAGGGCACATCACGGCGCATGGGTAGATCAAGTGCTGCCTGCAGCGCAAGCTTGTTTTCAGGCTTTTTCTCACGCGTGCGCCAGCTGTAGGGCACGGGAATGGCGGTATCCTTTGCGGGGTTATAGTACTGATAGTCAATACCGTTCAAAATGCCGCAAAGCTTGTAGCGATTCTCGCGCAAAATGCCGTCAAGACCCCTGCCAAAGGCGGGTGTGCAGATCTCATCTGCATAGCGCGGGCTTACCGTGCTTACGGTATCCGCCGCAACGATCGCACCCTTCATCAAATTGATGCAGCCGCCGAAATCCATGAGATCATATTGCGCTACGTCAAGGCCGAACACGTCACCAAGAATGCCGAAATTATATTGTCCCTGGTATTCGATATTGTGAATGGTAAATACCGAACGGATCGCACCGTAGCCCGGCTTATTGCCATACAGACACTTGAGATAGACAACCGAGAGTGCCGCCTGCCAATCGTGTGCGTGCAGCACGTCGGGATAAAAATCAAGCTTCTCTATGGCTTCCATAACTGCCATTGAGAAGTATGCAAAGCGCTCACCGTCATCAAAGCTGCCGTAAAGCGCATCACGCTTAAAATAGTATTCGTTATCTACAAAATAATAGGTTACGCCACCCTTTTTGAGGGACTTGATCCCGCAATACAGCTCACGCCATGCAAGCTTTACGGTAAAGACCGCCTCGGTCTTCATTTTTGCGCGCCATTCCTCCTTTACCTGACCGTAAAGGGGTAGGATCACACGCACATCGGCGCCCTCCTTTGCCAGAGCTGCGGGTAAAGAGCCCAGTACGTCACCAAGACCTCCCGTTGCTGCAAAGGGCATTGCCTCCGCGCCTACAAATAAAATTTTTTTCATGTTTACTCCTGTATGTTTGCTTTTTTTACTGTCTTGCGGGATGCTGTTAAAAAGCGACACAGATCGTACGCTATCACAGCATCCCGCTTTATTATGTTCGAAAGGATCACAGCCTTGCTGCTCTCCCATCGCTTTTTGATTATACCATGACGCCCTTACCGATGTAGAACGGCATACTCTCGCAACCGCAGAGCTCACGTCCGTCGCGGATCATCACGTTTTTATCGGTAATGACACAGGACAGGCGCACATTGTCACCCGTTACGGTATCCTGCATCAAAATAGAATTCTTAACTACCGTTCCCTTGCCCACCTTCACGCCGCGGAACAAAATAGAATTTTCAACCGTACCCTCAATGACACAGCCGTCTGCGATCATAGAGCCGCTTACCTTTGCATCACTCGTATAGCGTGTGGGGACGGAGTTACGTACCTTGGTAAAGATCGGCTGATTGCGACGGTAGAAAAGGTTGACGCGATTCACGGGGTCAAGCAAGCGCATCGAGCAACGGAAATAGCTTTCAAGCGAGTTGATGCGCGCAAAAAAGCCGTCATACTCGTGTGCATAAATTTTATCTCTGCCAAGATTACGCACGATCACGTCCTTGTAAAAGCTCTTGTATCCGTGTGCCATAGCCTCCGATACAACGCGCTTTAAATATGTGCGGTTGACAAGCCAAATATCGGCACAGATCTTGACCTTACCCTGCTCGCCGTTATACTCCGCCATATCGATCACTCGTCCCGTTTCGTCTGCCACGGGCAGCTCGGCATGGCTGTCAAGCGATTGGACGGCCGTATCCACCGTAGTGGTGATCAGCGTAAAATCAGCCCCGCGCTTTTCATGCAGCTTCATCACCGAAGCAATGTCCACGTTACAGATCACGTCGCAATCGGAAAGCACTATAACGTCCTCGGTGCAGCGATCGATAAAGTTCATCACGCCCATGAGTGCCTCAAGTCGCGTGGAATACAGACGTCCTGCTGCGGCATTGTCATACGCGGTGATAAAGGGCGGAAGGATCTTAATACCGCCCGTGCGGCGTGCCAGATCCCAGTCCTTACCGTTGCCGATATGGTCAAGCAACGACTGATAGTTGTAGTGCGTTATGACACCCACCTTGGAGATGCCCGAATTTACCATATTGGAAAGTGCAAAGTCGATCAGGCGGTATCTGCCGCCAAAGGGGATACTTGCCATCGTGCGGCGGCCCGTTAGCTCGGGCACGGTTGCATCGTGAATGTTAGAGAAAATAATTCCTGCTGCGGTCATTACCTTGCACCTCCCTTATCCGAAATGATCTCGCCGTCCTTTGCGACACCGTTTTCCTCAATAACAACACCCTCGCCGATCACGGCGATGCCCTTTGCCTCACTTCTCGGCTTGCCGACAACGGCACCCTTACAAATCTTTACATCTCGGTCAATGATCGCGTAGGATACATGCGCACCCTCGTGAATGATACAGTCACCCATGATCACTGCATCCTCCACCACGGCACCCTCCATAACGCGCACGTTTTCACCCAATACCGAGTTTTTCACCGTGCCAAGGATCTCACAGCCCTCTGTGATCGATGCGTTTTCGATCACCGCATTGGGGCCGATGTATTGGGGCGGCGCATTTTCATGGCGGGAAAGCACGCGATGATTGCCGTCGTGAAGCTTTAAAACAGGATCCTCTCCGAGAATATCCATGTTCGCCTCCCACAAAGAGTCGATGGTGCCCACATCCTTCCAGTAGCCCTCAAAGGAATACGCCATCATCTTCTCGCCGGCAGCAAGCATTGTGGGGATAATATTTTTTCCGAAATCGTTAGCGGATTTGGGATCCTTTGCATCTGCGATCAAATAGTCAAACAGCTTTTTGCGCGTAAATACGTAAATGCCCATGGACGCCTTGGTGCTGTCGGGATTTTTGGGCTTTTCGGTAAACTTATAGATCGTACCGTCATCGTGCGTGCTCATAATACCGAAGCGGCTTGCCTCAGAAAGCGGCACGTCAAGCACGGCAATGGTGCACGCAGCACCCGTTTCCTTATGATAGTCGATCATTTTGGAGTAATCCATATGATAGATATGGTCACCCGAAAGGATCAGCACGTACTCTGCATCGTAACGCTCGATGAATTGCATGTTTTGATAAATGGCATTTGCCGTGCCGCTGTACCAATCGGCACCGCCCTTTCCCTGATAGGGGGGCAGGATGTTTACACCGCCGTAGCTGCGGTCAAGATCCCACGGCAGACCCGTGCCGATATACTCGTTCAGTACAAGGGGCTGATACTGCGTCAGCACGCCCACGGTATCAAGCCCCGAGTTAACGCAGTTGGAAAGGGGGAAATCTATAATACGGTATTTGCCGCCGAAGGTTACGGCAGGCTTTGCCGTTTTATCAGTCAATGCGTAAAGTCGGCTGCCTTGCCCGCCGGCAAGCAGCATTGCCACACATTCTTTCTTCTTGAACATACTATGTCCTCCATGGTTTTTATTGCATTGTAGCATTGCGGGGTTCAAAAAGGGGATTTGCGGGGATATTTACTGTGTTTTTTCTTTTTTAACTCTCCTTTGTGGGAATTTGCGGCGGCAGGAAAGAAACACCGCACTAAGAGGAGGCAGCGTCAGCTTGACCGATTGGGCAAGACCGTGCATGGGCACTTGCTCGGTGCGAAGCTCTCCCCCGTTTAAAAGATCTGCGCCACCAAAAGAGGCAGCATCGGAGTTAAGGATCTCCTCCCACACACCGTGCACGGGCAACCCCACGCGGAAATTGTCGCGCAAAACGGGTGTGAAGTTGATCAAAACCACCACCTCCCTACCACGCTTGTCGATGCGGCGATAGGAGATCACGCTCTGGTCGCAGTTGTCAGGGTCGATCCACCGGAAGCCCTCCCAACCGCCGTCCTGCTCAAAGAGCGCGGGTGTTTTAAGGTAAAGGTGATTGAGTGCCGCCACATATTGCTGAAATGCGGCATGCATGGGGTAGTCAAGCAAAAACCATTCGAGCTCATTTTCATAGTCCCACTCACGGAATTGCGCGATCTCACTGCCCATAAACAGCAGCTTTTTGCCGGGATGCGTCATCATATAGGCCAAATGCGCGCGTGCGCCCGCAAATTTCTCCCGATAAGTGCCCGGGTTGCGGTCAAGGAAGGATTTCTTGCCGTGCACCACCTCGTCGTGAGAAATGGGCAATACATATTTTTCTCCAAACGCATAGGAGAGTGAGAAGGTCAGCTTGCCGTGGTTATATTTGCGGTAGATCGGATCCGCCTCGGCATACGAGAGCGTATCGTTCATCCACCCCATATTCCATTTCAGGGTAAACCCAAGGCCGTCGTTTTCAAAGCCGGTAATGTTGCCCCATGCCGTAGATTCCTCGGCGATCATCAAAACGTCGGGAAAGGCACCTCTCATATGGGCGTTGAGCTTGCGGAAGAACGCCATTGCCTCAAGATTGCGGTTGTCGCCATACACGTTCGGCACCCACTCCCCGGGCAAGCGGTCATAATCGAGGTAGAGCATCGATGCAACTGCATCCACACGCAAGCCGTCGATGTGATATTTCTCCGCCCAGTAGCTCGCATTGGAAATGAGAAAGCTTTGTACCTCCTCACGTCCTACGTCAAAGCAACGTGTGCCCCAACCGCGGTGCTCCATGCGGTCCCTGCCCTGATACTCGTAAAGCGGCTGACCGTCAAACTCGTAAAGCCCTTGTGCATCCTTTGGAAAATGCGCAGGGACCCAGTCAAGGATCACGCCGATGCCCGCCTCATGCATGACGTCTACAAACGCCATAAAATCATGCGGTGTGCCAAAGCGTGAGGTTGGCGCAAAATATCCTGTTACCTGGTAGCCCCAGGAGCCGTCATACGGATGCTCCATAACGGGAAGCAGCTCCACGTGCGTGTAGCCCATTTGCTTCACGTAGGGTGCAAGCTCGCGCGCGATCTCCTCGTAAGTGCAGTAGCTGCCGTCTTGGTGCTTTTTCCAAGAGCCAAGGTGCACCTCGTAGATGTTAAGCGGGCGAGAAACGATCGGCTTTTTTGCTTCACGGCGACGGTAGCGAAGCCAACCCTCATCGCGCCAAGCGTAGCCATCAATATCAAAATAGATCGAGGCTGTTTCGGGGTATTGCCCGGCACAGGTGCCGTAAGGATCTGCCTTGTAAACGTCACCGTGCGGTGTCTTCATTTTAAATTTATAAAGACAACCCTTGCCAAAACGTTCGGTTGACACCATGCATTCAAACACGCCACCCTCGGTTGCGCGCTGCATGGGGTCGCATTCCGTCCAACCGTTAAAATCTCCCACAACAAAAGCGGCAATAGCGTGCGGCGCCCAAACGCGGAAAACATATCCTTCCTCGGTCTTATGTACACCAAGATAGGCATGGGCCTCAAAATTTGTACCTTGATGAAACAAATACGGCGCAAGATCTCCGTTTTGCTGCATGCTATCACCTCATTTCGTCTTGATAAAACGGTATGTCGATATACCTGATTATATTATAACATATACATTTTTAAAACACAAGATTTTTTGAAATACTTTATATGAGTAAATTCAACAAATTTTGCATTTTTTTAACAGAATTTCTAATTTTTTCCACAAATTTCGGCAACCTGCGGTAGCGAGAAAACTTGTCACAAACTTCATTGCCTTACGGGATTGACATTGTAAACTTATTTTGCTATAATATTATTTTGAAGGTATCGCCCGGAGGAGTCGAGCCCGTGCGGCTCGCCTCTTCGGCTGTCAGCCTTGATCGCAAAGAAGGAGGCGTGCGCATGAAATCTTTCTTTCCCGACATCTGCGGCAACGAGTCGCTGCGCCGCCGCATCGGTGCGGAATTTTGTGAGGGCTCCTTTTCCCACGCCTATATTTTAGAGGGAGGGCGCGGATACGGCAAGCACCTGCTTGCCCGTCAAATGGCAATGGCGGCGGCGTGCGAAAACCGCCAAAGTAAATCCCACCCCTTGCCGTGCGGCATCTGCCGATCCTGCCGCAAGATCGCAGCCGACAATTGCCTTGACGTGATCACCGTGTCAAAGCCCGAGGGACGCACCACCATGAGTGTGGACACCGTAAGAGCCCTGCGCGAGGGGCTTGCTACCGTGCCCAATGACCTTGATGTAAAGGTCTACATCATTGAGGATGCACATACCATGACCAAGCAAGCGCAAAATGCGTTGCTTCTTACACTGGAGGAGCCGCCCTCGTTTGTACTTTTTTTGCTGCTCTCGGAGGATGCCGGTGCCCTGCTTGAAACCGTGCGCTCACGTGCGCCTGTTTTTCGCTTGCAGCCCCTTAGCCGTGATGCCATGCGCAGCTATCTTACAGCTTCCCCTGCAGGTATTGCGGGCGGCGCACCCACGCTGCTTCAAGAGCACCCCGAGGAATTTGAGGCACTTCTCACCCTCTCGGCAGGATCGATCGGCGAGGCACTGACCCTGCTCGACTCCAAAAAACGCGCACCCCTGATGCAGCAAAGGGAGGATACCGCAAGGATACTTCGTTTGCTTGCCGCGCACACCGCACAGGATGAGCTGTTTTTGCTTTTTCGGTCGTTTGGTGCAAGCCGCGAGGAGTTGAATGCACGCATGACAACGCTTTTGCTTGCACTGCGTGACCTCACGCTGCTCTCGCGCACCGAGCATGCACCCCTACTGTTTTTTACCAACCGCGAGCAAGCGATTGAGCTTGCCACATCCTTCACTACCGCAAGACTGCTTCTTATTTCCTGTGCTGTGGAGGAAACGAAGGAGGCACTTGCCGCAAACGCAAACGTGCGTCTTGCGCTCACGCGCCTGCAAGCACAGCTATTCACCACATAAAGCTCCCTCGACAAATCGAGGGCCTGGAGTAAACAATGGAAAAACAAAAGAAAAAAACTGAAAGAAAAGAGGGGGAGCCCCGCATTTCGGTTCGCCCCGGCAATTTTATTATTCCCGGCAAGCCCACGGGTCAGGCTCGCCAAGAAGGGGCTGAGGCACGCGCGCCTGAAAAAGCTGCCGCCCGCGAGGGCAGCAACGAGCAAGGGCGCAACGCCGGCAACGCCAAAAGGCGTAACCGCCACAGAGGCAACCGACACGGCCGCGGACATTCTGCCGCCAACGCGCCGAGTGCCGAGCAGCAAAGCACGGCAAAAAATCGCCCCGCTGCCCCCCAAAAGCAAGCAAGCGAGGAGAAAATCAACAAAACCCGAGGGGATCGCAGGGATCGCCGCCACCAAAACGACAAGCAAAGCCGTCACGGTGAGGTAAGACCTCAGCAGGCACCTGCTCCAAAAGCCAAGCCCGCGCCCGAGATCAGCGAATCACTGCAAAAAGAGCTTGATGCACAATTCTCCTCCGCGCCTACCCTTTCCTTCCTTTCTCCCGTTGCCATGGCAGAGAAAAAGCTGGCAGAAAACGAGGCGGTAAGCACCAAAGAATTTGAAGTGGATATTGCCACCGCAGCATACTTGGTTGAGGACGTGCCCTGCGGCTTCCCCGTGCCAGACGGCAAGGCGGTGGAGGTGATCGGCGTTCGCTTCAGAGGGGCAGGCAAGGTCTACTTTTTTGCACCCGGCAACGAGCGTTTTCGCATCGGCGAAGCGGCGATCGTGGATACCGCGCGCGGCGCGGAGTACGGCGAGGTCGTGATGCTGAACCGCAGAATGGCGGAAAAGGACATCGTGCAGCCCCTGCGCTCTGTTTTGCGCCGTGCCACCGAGGAGGATACCGCACACAACGCTCAAAACCGTGCCAAGGAGGCAGAGGCATTAAAGATCTGCGCCGAAAAGATCGCGGCGCATAAGCTTGATATGAATTTGGTCGATGCACAGTACACCTTTGATAACTCTAAGCTGCTCTTTTATTTCACTGCCGAGGGGCGCGTGGATTTCCGTGAGCTGGTGCGCGATCTTGCAGGCATGTTCCGCACACGCATCGAGCTCCGTCAGATCGGCATTCGCGACGAGTCGCGCCTCATTGGTGGGCTTGGCATGTGTGGCAGACCCTTCTGCTGCACCACCTTCCTTTCCGATTTCGGCCAGGTATCGGTGAAAATGGCAAAGGAGCAAGGTCTTTCTATCAACACCTCAAAAATTTCGGGCTGCTGCGGACGCCTTATGTGCTGCTTGCGCTACGAGCAGGAAAGCTATGCCGCCGAGCTGGCACTCACCCCCAAAAAGGATACGCGCGTTACAACGCCGGAGGGACCCGGCACTGTGGTTGAAACCGCGCCGCTTTCGGGCATGGTAAAGGTGCGCCTTGACAGCGCGCCCGACGTCGCGCCCACAGCCTACCACCGCGATACGCTTACCGTTCAGGCACCCCAAAAAGCAAGTGCTGACGAAAGCGAAAAGGGCTAAATCGTTTGCATGTTTGCCACAGGCAGGCGTGTATAATTAAAACAGGTCTTACAAAAATTTATTCAAACTTTTTTGTCAAAAACAGTTGCATTTTTGAAAAAATATGTTACAATGATATCATATCATCATGTGATACAATTTTTATGGAGGTACTTATCATGGCTTACAAAATTACCGATGCTTGCATTTCCTGCGGCGCATGCCAGTCCGAATGCCCCGTTGAGGCAATCAAAGAGGGTGCTGACAAATACGAGATCAATCCCGATCTTTGCGTTGAGTGCGGTGCTTGCGAGGGTGTATGCCCCGTTGGTGCTCCCCAGGCTGAATAATCAAGCCAAAAAAGCGGGGGCTGCTTTTTAGCGCCGAGCAAAAAACACAAAAACAAAAAAAGAAACCGCTTTTTCTATTGCCAACGCAACAGAGGAAGCGGTTTTTTCGCAGAAATTCTGCAAATTTCAATTTTACTTATGTTTGAAGCAGTGCTCGCCCCCCTTTATCAAACCAACACACCTCGCTTTATGAAAAAGGAGTATTATGCATCACGAAATTTTGCTGGCTCAGGACGAGCGACTTGACGAGGTAAACGAAAAGCTCCGCTTAATTCAAAAAAAGAACGCGCTTGCCTTTGGCACCGATGCCTTTCTGCTCTCTGCCTTTTTGCGCCCCGCACCGCGTGAGCGTGCGGCAGAGCTTGGCTGCGGCAACGGCATCATTTCGCTTTTGGCAGCTGCACGGGGTCGCTTTTCTCACATAACCGCTATCGAAATTCAACCCGAAATGGCAGACTTGACTGCGCGAAACGTAGCCCTCAACAGCCTCACGGATCGCATTGCTGTGCAGCAAAACGACGTGCGCCGCTTGAATGCCGCCGCACTTGGCGGCGAGGTTTGTGCCGTGTTTGCCAATCCCCCCTATATGCGTACCGACTCCGGGCTTGCTTCTCCTCACAGTGCCAAGCAAACCGCACGGCACGAAACCGACGGCGGCATTGCCGAATTTACGGCAGCCGCTGCACGGTGCCTCAAATACGGGGGGCTTTTTTACACAGTCTATCGCCCCGACCGTCTTGAAAGCCTTTTTGCGGCACTGCATATGCACAAATTGGCACCCAAGCGCATGGTTTTTGTACACGATAACCCCACCGCCGCCCCTGCCATGGTCTTGCTTGAAGCCAAAAAGGGCGCAGGCGAGGGGCTTGTGATACTGCCGCCGCTGTTTTTGCACGAAAACACGGGGGATCCCGCACTTTCACCGCGCGCACAGCAAATCTATCAAAACGGCATTTTTTGATACCGTTTTGCGCCTTTACGGTGCTTTATTACGCTAAGCCCGTGTATGCCACGATCCCCTCATAAATGCCTCTGGCGAAAAGCTCGGGCTCCTCGTTCATCAAGCGCGCATCACGCGCGTTGGTGATAAAGCCAAGCTCAAGGAGCGTAGCGGGCATATTCGTGCGCTTTAATACGTACAGCGAGGGGCGCGCAAACACGCCGCGATTGGGAAGACCCGTTTCGCGCTGCAACGCCGCTAAGATATCGCTTGCAAGGGCATCCGCCACGCCACCGAGGGAAAACACAAACGCCTCGCTTCCCGTAGCGGCGGCAAGCTCCGAGGCATTTGTGTGCAGGCTGATAAAATAGTCTGCCCCCCAGCTGTTTGCCTCGTTTGTACGCACACGCAGGCTGGTGGCATTGGATGTACCGAGCTGTGTTTGCGCCGTCGGGCGGGAAAGCCGTACCTCATAGTTTCCGCTTTGTCGCAGCAGCGTGGCAAGCTCCTGCCCGATGCGGTAAACAATGTTTTGCTCCCGAAGTCCGTTGCCCTCGGCACCCGCATTGGGATTGACGGGGTTATGCCCCTGATCGATATAAATTTTAATTGCCATTCGCTCACCCTTTCCAAAAGTTCTCACAATCATCTTATGATGCAAAATCGCACCGTGTCACCGCGCGAGAAAGGATCTGTCCATGTTAAATGAAGAAAAAAACCGCATTATGGGCGGCACGCTCTACTTGGTCGCCACGCCGATCGGCAATCTTGGGGATCTGTCGGACCGTGCCAAGAAAACGCTTGCCGAGGTTGACTTTATCGCGGCAGAGGATACCCGCAATACCGCAAGACTCCTTGCCGCCTTTGGCATCTCGCGCCCCCTTGTATCCTACCACGACCACAATCGCCGTGAGCGAGGCCCCCTGATCGTAGAGCGACTGCTTGGCGGTGAGAGCTGTGCGCTTGTGACCGATGCGGGCACACCCGCTATCAGCGACCCCGGAGAGGATCTCGTGGCGCTTGCCGCCAAGGAAGGTGTTCCCGTTACCGCCGTCCCCGGCTGCTGTGCAGGCCTTACCGCACTCGCGCTCTCGGGTCTTCCCACCGCGCGCTTTTGCTTTGAGGGATTTTTGCCGCGCGAAAAAAAGGAGCTTCGCCTGCGCCTTGAGGCATTAAAAAGTGAAACACGTACCATGATCTTTCACGAGGCACCGCACCGCTTACGCGAAACGCTGGATGCCTTTTTGACGGTGTTCGGCGAGGCGCGCACCATAGCACTTTGCCGCGAGCTTACCAAGCGAAACGAGGAAATTTTGCGCACCACCCTTGAGGGTGCGATCGCCCATTACAACGAAATTGACCCGCGCGGCGAGTACGTGCTGATCGTAGCAGGCGGCGACGGCAAAGCGGCAGACTCCTCCCCCTCCCCACTGCTTGCACTCTCCCCTGCCGACCACGTTGCATATTATGAAAAGCAGGGTATGACACGCATGAATGCTATCAAAGCGGCAGCAAAGGAGCGCGGTATGCAAAAAAATGAGCTTTACCGCATTTTACATCAATAAAATCACGCAAACCCCTTGATTTTTTATGCACTGTATGCTACAATTTGTTTATTATTTTGATTTTCCAAAAGGAGATTTACCATGACCAAACGCAAGGTTGGCGTAATTGGCGCCACGGGCATGGTGGGACAGCGTTTCCTCACCCTGCTTGATAATCACCCTTATTTTGAAGTAACCGCACTTGCCGCATCCGCACGCTCTGCCGGCAAAACCTACCGTGAGGCAGTGGGCGATCGCTGGAAGCTGAAGACCCCCATGCCTGCATACGCCGCCGATATGGTGGTGCACGATGCCGCCAACATTGAGGAAATGAAGGCACTTTGCAGCATGGTGTTCTGTGCTGTGGATATGAAAAAAGAGGATATCCGCGCCCTTGAGGATGCGTATGCTAAGGCAGAGATCCCCGTGGTATCGAACAACTCCGCACACCGCTGGACCCCCGACGTGCCGATGGTGATCCCCGAAATCAACGACGGACACCTCGCCGTTATCGAGGCGCAAAGAAAGCGCCTTGGCACCAAGCGCGGCTTCGTTGCCGTTAAGCCCAACTGCTCGATCCAGTCCTATGTGCCCGCCCTTACCGCACTCCTTGAGTTCGAGCCCTACGAGGTGGTCGCTACCACCTATCAGGCAATTTCCGGCGCAGGTAAGACCTTTAAGGAATGGCCCGAAATGATCGATAACGTCATTCCCTTTATCGGTGGCGAGGAGGAAAAGAGCGAGCAGGAGCCCCTGCGTGTTTGGGGCGAGGTCAAGAACGGCGAGATCGTGAAGCGCGAGGGTATCACCATTACCACCCAGTGCATTCGCGTGCCCGTAACCGACGGCCATACCGCCGCTGTGTTTGTAAAATTCCGCAAAAAGCCCACCAAGGAGCAAATTCTTGCCGCTTGGAAAAACTTCAAGGGTAAGCCCCAGGAGCTGAAGCTCCCCCACGCGCCCGAGCAGTTTATCACTTACTTTGAGGAGGATAACCGTCCTCAAGCCGCGCTTGATCGCGACATCTACGGCGGCATGGGCGTAACAGTCGGCAGACTTCGTGAGGATAGCGTTTATGATTATAAGTTTGTAGGCCTTTCTCACAACACCCTGCGCGGCGCCGCAGGCGGTGCAGTTCTCATTGCAGAGCTCTTGCACAAAGAAGGTTATTTTGACTGATCAGCAAAATGAGAAAATAAAGAGGAAGGGGAATTATCATATGCCGCAATGCTGCGCGTTGTTTACACCATTTGCTGTAGGGGTGCTTACCATGTATCTACACCTTGCACCCTGCTCGCACTCTCCCTTGTAGGGGAGGGGTTCCCCCTCCCGTGATCCGCAACATGCAAAACCAGAAATACAATTCACACCCAAACACCCTATTAATATTTGAAAAGAGGCTCTTGCAGGGGCGACAAACCGCTTGCGGTTTGTGTGTAGGAATCGCGTTGCGATTCTTCGTTTCACAGTAGTGCCCGTTTCACAATTCCTCCGCGGGCGCTTCGTGAAGCGCCCCTACGATGACATCTTACATTTTACACCCCGTTCGCATGCCCTTGTAGGAGTTGGTGCCTTCGGCTATGTAAGTTTTGCTCCGCAAACCGTTGCGGCAACCGCGACAGCCCGTTTTCGTATCGAATATTATTCCGACAATTCTATTACGCGTTTACCGCACGAAAGTGCCATTTCCTTAAATTTTGCAGCGCCGCCATATGATCGCATAACATAGGTTATCACAACATCACTTTTCTCAAGCATATAACTGTTTCTTCTATCTATGGCAAAGCGAGGTGGCGCGCTTGTCACCTCTGCCGGAAGCACCGTTTCCATTTCGTTGTAAACTTCTCGTTTCCCTTGCGGCATATATGCAAGCACCACTGTGCACCGTATATACGGATACTGCTTTTTTAAGCGTGTTAATACCGAAAGTGCCAAGTGATCAAAGTTTCCGTGTGTTCCAACAAGAAAATTTTTCGCACCTTTCTTACAAATGAGATCAAGCAATATCTCATATATCCTCTCTCCAAGGCTTGTTGGTGCATCCTTGTGTCCAAAAAATGTTACTGTCAAAGCAATTTTCTCCATAAATGTTATTGTGTGTCCTATTAGGATTTATGTGTTATTTTAACATATCCTTTTCGGATATACAATAACATTAGTATAATTTTAGGAGAAACGCTTTGATGAATTGTAGTATAGATTACGCCGAAATCGGCAAAAGAATAAAAGAATTTCGAACACATAAGCATTTGACGCAAGCGGCTTTGGCAGAATTATCTCAAGTTGAGCCCTCTAACATTTCGCACATTGAGCGTGCCGCCACAAAGGTAAGCTTACCCACTTTAATCAAAATCGCAAATGCGCTCGAAGTTTCGCTTGACGAGCTGGTATATCAAAATCTTAAAAAATGTGAGCACGTGTCAAATGCACGCATCAATGCTCTGCTCTCGGATTGTACCGGTGAGGAGCTTTCTGCAATCTTGGCGGTAATCGAAACCACAAAAGCTGTTCTTCGGTCAAAAAAATAAATTTTAAAACTCACTCCCCCAAGCCTCATAGATTTGTGGTAAGCTTTTACAGATCTGTGAATTTGTTGGCCCACGGGCAATCAAAAAAGCCGCGGCATTCGCCGCGGCTTTTTTGTCTTACTTATTTTTTATCTTTTTCGCCTTTGTCTTGCCATCACCGCTACCGCAGTCGCAACCGCTACAATCACAGTCACAGCAATCTCCCCCGTCGCAGTCACATCCATCACCCGCAACGCAGGCAATGGCAACCAATGCGGCAACGCCCACCAATAAAAACGCGCCGTAGCTGCCAAGAGAAACATCACGCAAGATGCTATATTCATCCTCGTCTATGGCGAAGTGATACACAACTGTATAAAAGCTTGCCACAACCAAGGAAAAGAGTGAAAATGCATAGAACTCTGCCCCTCGGTCCACCCAAAACACGATCGAAGCAATGATCAAGGCGATTTCAAGGAATATTACGATCGTAACGATCGGTTGCTTTTTCTCAATACATACAACAAGTAAAATACAGGTCACAAGCAAGATTGCAAGCGGCAAAACGAGCGCCGGCAAAAGATCCTCCAGTGCCGAGGGCGCGATCGTCATGGTGTAATATGCCGAAGCGCAAAAGCCCATACCCGCTGTGTTCAACAAAAAGCTGAACACATAGGAAATTGCACTTTTTTCACCCAACAGGTGAAGCGGAATAGCCAACAGCATCAATACACCGCCTGTGGGGATGCCATGCCATTTCAAAAACCAATCCTGCCCCAAATAGCAGCAACCTGTAAACACAAGCAACGCTACTACCGAAAACAAAAAAACAATCACCACTCTACGCCGTGCGCTGATCTGATCAATCATGAATCTCACCTCTTATTGCCATTATAGCATATTTGCAGTGAAAAATCAAATAAGCTTTTGAAGACATCTGCAAAATAACAACGATCAACCTGTAAAGACAAGCACCCAACCTCTTATCCCCTTATAAAGTTTTCGGGAGAGGGATGTGAATTTGTTTGCCCATGGGCAAACAAAGAGCAGGGGGACCCCATTTTTCAAAAGGGGGTCCCCCTGCTCTCTTATTTCCTCATTTAATTTCAAAAGAAAGATGCTGCATGCGCTCCATAGCGGCACGAAATACGGTTTTATCATTTTCGTGCGTGAGGCACCGTTCCGCCTCCTCAAGTGGCACCCACTCAACCTCAGCGATCTCACCCTCTCTTGCCTTGATGCTCTCTTCGGTCGTAAAGGCAAGGAAATACACAACCTCTTTCATCACGCCGGGCGAGGGGCTGTATTTAACGGTAGCACGGAAATCCGAAATAATCGCTATACGGGAAGAGGTTTCTTCCATCACCTCGCGCAGGGCGGTGGCATATTCGCTTTCTCCCTGTTCCATATGTCCTTTAGGAAAGGAGCGACTCCCGCCCGCCTTATGGCGTATCATGAGTATATAATACTTGTCATTTTCGCGGCGCACCACAAGTGCGCCGCAAGATTTTTCCCAATTCATCTGAAGCCTCCTTGTGGATTGAAATCGGCGTGAGCTTATCTCACTGCGCAATTTCCTCCATGATGAAGGCCTCGAGAATATCGCCTACCTTGATATCATTAAAGCGATCAAGACCGATGCCGCACTCATAGCCGTCGGCAACCTCCTTTACGTCATCCTTAAAGCGACGCAACGAAGCAATTTTATCCTCAAAGATCACAATGCCGTCACGTACCACGCGGATCTGCGACTGACGGGTGATCTTACCGTCCTGCACGTAAGAGCCTGCAATAAAGCCGACGTTGGGTACATGAATGGTCTGGCGCACCTCTGCGTGACCGATCACGTTTTCACGGAACTTGGGTGCAAGCATACCCTTCATAGCCGCCTCGATCTCCTCGATGCACTCGTAGATGATGCGGTAGGTACGGATATCTACCTTTTGACGCTCAGCGGAATCGGTCGCCGCCTTATCGGGGCGTACGTTAAAGCCAACGATAATGGCATTGGAGGCAGCGGCAAGCATAACGTCACCCTCAATGATGCCACCGACAGCGGCATGGATCACGCGCACCTTTACTTCCTCGTTTGTCAGCTTTTCAAGCGATTGCTTTACAGCCTCGGCAGAACCTGCAACGTCTGCCTTTACGATAATGTTGAGCTCCTTTACGCCCTCGGAGATCTGTGCAAACAGGTCGTTGAGGTTGGCGCGGGCATTTGCCTTAAAGCCCTCCTCCTTCGCCTTGTCACGGCGCTGATCGGCAAGGGTTCTTGCCATGCGTTCATCCTCAACAGCGGCAAACTCGTCGCCTGCCTCGGGCACTTCTGCAAGACCGACGATCTCAACAGGCACGGAGGGGCCTGCCTCCTTGAGGGTTCTGCCATTGTGGTCGCTCATCACACGCACACGGCCAACGGCAGTGCCTGCAATGACGATATCGCCGCTATGCAACGTACCGTTTTGTACCAGCACGGTCGCCACAGGACCGCGACCGCGGTCAAGCTTAGATTCGATGATAATACCCTTAGCGCGACGGTCGGGATTGGCCTTCAGCTCCTTCATATCGGCAACGAGCAATACGTTTTCAAGCAGTGTATCAATACCCTCACGCTTGAGTGCGGAGATCGGCACACAGATAACGTCGCCGCCCCACTCCTCGGGCACAAGGTCGTATTTGGTCAGCTCCTGCTTAATGGCATCGGGGTTGGCGCCGGGTTTATCCATTTTATTAATGGCAACGATGATATCGATCTCGGCTGCCTTTGCGTGGTTGATCGCCTCAACGGTCTGGGGCATGATACCGTCATCTGCCGCCACCACGAGAATGGCAATATCGGTCGCCTTGGCACCGCGTGCACGCATGGCGGTAAACGCCTCGTGACCGGGGGTATCAAGGAAGGTAAGATCTCTGCCGTCCACCTTTACGCGATACGCACCGATGTGCTGGGTAATACCGCCGGCCTCGCCTGCGGTTACGTTGGTGTGACGAATGGCATCAAGCAAGGAGGTCTTACCGTGGTCAACGTGACCCATAACGCACACAACGGGTGCGCGATCCATAAGATCCTCTGCCTTATCCTCGGCATCGTCAAACAGCTTTTCCTCAATGCTGACAACAACCTCCTTGGTTGCTTCAACGCCAAGCTCGGAGGCGATGAGGAATGCTGTATCAAAATCAATGGTTTGATTGAGCGTGACCATCATGCCCATCATCATGAGCTTTTTCACCACTTCTGCAGGCGGGATCTTCATACGTGAAGCGAATTCGCTCACCGTGATCTCCTCAGGGATCGTCACGGAATTTGCCTGCTTGGTAACGGGCGCGGTGCTCTTTTTCGCACCCTTCTTACCCGCGCTGAAGGCATGCGTGCCTACCTGCTGCTTTTTGAAGCGCTGGTTTCCGCCGCGCGCGTCGCGCACTGCATCGGGCACAAAGGTATCCAAACGTTCATCGTATTTGGAAAGGTCCACGCTTGAGCCGCGCATGTCCACCACACGTGTGGTACGCGCCTTTGCGGTAGCATCGGTGCCCTTGGGGGTCTGCCCACGGGTAATAACGGTCGGTCGGAACTGCTCGCGCACGATGCGTCCTCCCCCTTCGTCCTTATCGCGGAAGCCGTTGTTGCGGTTTTGCTGGGGCTTTTGCGCACGGTTATCCGGTCTTTGCTGTGCAAAGTTCGGCTTTACGTTGCCCTGCGAAAATGCACCGCCACGGGGCGCAAACTCGGCACGTGCAGGGCGATCGCCCATAGGACGCGCACTTCCCTGCTGTGCAGGGCGCGTGGGTGCGGCATCACGGCGGGGAGCCGTTTGCGCTGCGGGACGCTGCGAGGTAGCAATGGTGGCACGCAGATTTTGGGGAATATTATAGGTACGGGGCGCGGGGCGTGCGGGTGTAGCGGGTGCCGCCGGCTTTGCCACTTCGGGCTTTTCGGTGGATGGCTCCACTGTTTGCTCTTTGGAGGAGGTGGGGGCTTTTGCAGCTTCCGTCTTCGGTGCGGACTTCACCTCAGGCGCTGCTTTTGCAGTAGCTTTTTCTGTTTTGGGCGCAGCTTTGGCTTCTGCTGCGGATGCAGTGGCAGGTTCCTGTTTACCCTTTTCCTCGACAGTTTCCTTTTTGGGGGCAGGCTTTGCCGCCGTGGGGATATAGGTATCACCAAACAGATATCCGTCGATATCGGTAACCTGCTTTTCACGCGTCAATGCGTCGAAAATAATATCAAATTCCTTTGCATCCAGCGATTTTTGCGTGGTCTTGCATTCAAGACCCTTCGCGGTCATCAATTCTGTAATTTGCTTACTTTTGATACCGAGATCCTTTGCTAATTGTGCAACCTTAAACGCCATATTTCCTCCTTGTCTTCCGCAGTCCGTGCGGAACACCTTCCAAAGTTTGGTTAAATTTCTTACACCCAAAGGGTAAATTTACTGATTGTTTGAAAAAGTAATGCCGTAAAGTGCGGCGATCGCCGCCGCAAGATTTTGATCGGTCACGCCAACAGCACCGACAGTGCCGCCACGCTTACCCACGGCAGTGGCAAGCGCGCCGCCGTCGACCGAAAGCCGCACGGCAGGGGTTTTATAATAAAGGGTACGGTCGGCAATACGCTTGTGCGTGTTTGCCGAGGTATCCGCCGCCTCCAAAACGATAAGCGGTGCTTTTTCACTACCGTTTGGTGCTTTTTTGAGTGCCTCACACACCAAGGCCACGCCGATCACCGCACGCCTTGCGCGCACGGCAAAGCCGAGATAGGAGAGTGCCTTTGCTTCAATCTGCTTCATGGGCGGCAAGCTCTTCGCGCATTGCGGTGTAGACCTCGGCGGGGATCTCACACTCAAGATTGCGTGCAAGGCGTCCCGTTTTTTCAGCCTTTACAAGGCAAGCGCTACTCTTACAAATATACGCGCCGCGCCCCGATTTCTTGCCCGTGAAATCAAGCGATACCGCACCCGCGGGATCACGCACCACGCGCAGCAGCTCCTTTTTGGGGAAATGCCCGTTGCAGCCAAGACATTGACGCAAGGGGATCTTTTTCGCTTTTTTCTCCATTTCTTACACCGTTATGGCATTATTCTGCCTTGATGTCGATCTTGTAGCCGGTAAGTCTTGCCGCAAGACGGGCGTTAAGACCCTCTCTGCCAATGGCAAGCGAGAGCTGGTCGGGCTCTACCAAAACGCGACAGGTGCGCTCACCCGTCAGCTCAACCGAGAGCACGCGCGCAGGGGCAAGTGCGGCGGCAATAAATTCCTCGGGCGTTTCGCTGTAAGGAATGATGTCGATCTTTTCGCCGCGCAGCTCCTCAACAATACCGCCGATACGCATACCGCGATTGCCGATGCATGCACCGATCGGATCCACGTTCTCGTCGCGAGAATATACAGCAACCTTGCTGCGCACGCCCGCCTCACGGGATACGCTCTTGATCATTACAACGCCGTCTGCGATCTCGGGAATTTCCAGCTCAAACAAGCGGCGCACAAGACCCGAGTGGGAGCGCGAAAGCGTAACCAGCGGCCCGTGTGCCTCCTTGTTTACTTCCATGACAAACACCTTTACACGGTCGTCTACCATAAAGCTCTCGCCGGGGATCTGCTCGTTTTTAAGAAGCACGGCGCGGCCTGTTCCGGTATCCAGCACCACGTTGCCGTTTACGGGGTCGATCTTGCTCACCGTTGCGGTAATGATCTCCTCGCGCTGGTTCTCATATGCCTCCTGCATCACGCGGCGCTCGCCCTCGCGAATGCTCTGAATAATGACCGATTTGGCGGCAGCGGCGGACAAGCGGCGGAAATTTTCGGGCTTGACCTTGATCTCAATGAGCTTGCCGAGTGTGTGGCGCTTATTGAGAGCCTTGGCATCCTCAAGCGAGATCTCGGTTTCGGGATCGGTCACGGTATCCACAACTGTCATTTGCTTAAATACACGCACATCGTCCTTTTCAAGGTCAAACGCGATCCTCACATTGGCGTTGGCACCGTACTCCTTGTGATAAGCGGACACAAGTGCCGCCTCGATCTTTTCCAACATGTAGGCTTTCGGAATACCCTTCTCCTTTTCAAGAAGGTCAAGGGCGTTGAGGAAGGACTCCTTACTGCTTTTCGTGCTCATGGCTTTATCCTTTCGTACTATGTTATCTTTTGCTTTCTCAAATTTATTCGCTGTTTTGAAGGCTTGAATTTAAAATTCAAACACAGTTGTGATCTTGGCAACAGTGTTTCGCTCAAAGGCGGTTACCTCACCGTCTACCTCGATCAAAATGCTTCCTGCCTCGCCCCGACCCACCAGAATGCCGCGGTGTGTCTTTTTGCCGTTCACAGGCGCAAAGAAGCGCAGATCCACCAGCTCTCCGATGCCAAACGCGATGTGTGCATCGGTGCGCAGCTCACGCTCAATGCCGGGAGAGCTGACCTCAAGATCGTAAGCACTTTCAATGGGATCCGCCTCGTCAAGCACGGGGTCAATGGCGCGGTGCATACGTTCGCAATCGTCGATCGTGATCCCCTCGTCGCTGTCAATGGTCACCCGAAGCACACGGCGTGCTCCCTCCTTGACGAACTCAACGTCCCATAAGAAAAGCCCCAGCTCCTCGGCTACGGGTGCAATCAGCTCGCGCACGGTTTCGGCAATGTTTTTTGCTGTTGCCATAAAAGACCTCCGTTTGACATTTGAAATAGCGCATAAACGGTAGCATTTGACATACGCGCACTACCGCAAATAAGAGGAGCAGGTCTTACCAACCTGCTCCAACCTACTATCTACTGTCAGTAGTATAACACACTTTTTCCCATTTTGCAATAGAGTACTCAAATTTTTTTATTTTTTTATCAAAAAGTCAAAACAGGGGCGGAAAAATTTCCCTTTTTATCTCTTTTTTTCACAAATCCTTCATGCAATGTGTTTACAACCGTCAGTTTTTATGTTATAATATTAAATTAGAGTAATGTTTTTGCAGGAGGATCCGCTATGAACGGCACCGTACTGAATAAAACCGATCTTGCCGCGTGGCGGAGCTTGATCGCACGTCCTAACGCCACAAGACTGCTTGCGGCAGCGGTACTGTATCTGATCTCCTCTCTCATCATTCCCTTTGCGGCAAACGAAACGGCTTCGCTCCTCTTTGTGGCAGTCTTGGCACTCTTCTTTTACATGCAGACCCGCACCTTGGCGTCCCTCATCGCGCCCGCCATTCCCGCCATGCTGCTCTTTTCGGTTTCGGGATCTATGATGCTCCCCGCCGCCTTTTTTGCCATTGTGTTCGGGGGCGCGTGCGGCGCAATGCTCTTGCTATCGGCAAAAGCCCCCGGCGATTCCGTGCTGGCTCTTTTGCCGATCGGCGCATATTTTGCAGCACTGTTGCTCGGCGCAACGCCACTTGCCGCACTGCTCACGCTTCTACCCTTGCCTGTGGCACTCATTGCTATGCTTGGCGTACGCCGCTGCATTCCGTTCACGTCCATCATCATCGCGCTTACCGCAATGATTGGTGTGGGGCTGCTTACAGCGGCAGGCATTGCGCTCGCCTCGGTCAATCTTTTGGATGTTTCGCTTTTGCCGAGCGTTCTTGATTCGCTCGGTGACGAGCTGATCGCCACGCTGGATGAGGCAAAGGCACTTTATGCCGAAGCCGGCATCACAATGGAAATTTCCGAAACGGCGATCCGCAATCTTTTAGCCGAGCTGATCAATCTTTCCCCCGCGATCTTTATCATTACTTGCATGGTAACCGCCTTTTTCACCTGGCGCACGCTTGCTGTGCTTTTGGTATCCTTTGGCGCGTTACCGCGCTTGCCCCGTATACTCGTCACTCCCACAATGAGTGTCGTTTCTGCCATACTCTTTATCCTCGCCTCCCTTGCGGCGTGGATCGCCAACGCCGAAACGGCAACACCCTTTGGCGCAGTGGTGCAAAATCTTGCCCTGATCCTCGAGCCCGGGCTTGCACTGGTCGGCCTGGGACAACTCCTGCGGCGCAACGCACCGCGCTCCTGCTCCTCAATACTTGCACTGATCGTGCTTGTATATCTTGTTTGGGTCAATCCCGCCACAGCACTTGCCGCAGCCGCCCTGTACGGTGCCATTCACGTGCTGATCTTATCCTATCAATACGCTAAAAACAGCAAAGGAGAACAATAATGCAAAAACAATCCGAGAACCGTCGCCGACCCGGCGTCGCCATTCCGATGATCGTTCTTCTCGCGCTCGGTCTATTGTTTTTCGGCGTTTATATTGCCGCCTCACAATTCTCTGCCACGATTCTGACCGTGCGCGCCGCACTCGTGTTTTTGGGTGCTTATGCGGCGTTTGGTCTGCTTGCGTGCCTGTTTTTCCTCTTAAAGGAGCACAAGCAGCGCGGCGAGGAGATCATGTTTGAAACGCTGAACACCAAAATGCACAACATGTTTAAGTATGCCGTGGGACTCCCCTATGCTATTGTAGATGAGCAGGGGCGCGTGCGTGCGCTTAACAGTGCCCTGCAAAAAATACTTGGTGCCGACGATCCCTTTTATCGCGGTGCTGTTTCGGATTTCTGTGGGGGCGTAAGCCTGCAAGAGATCATTCGCACCGGTGTAAACGGCGAGGATTCGCGCACCAAGCTCGGTAAGTTTACCATGGAAACCATTGCCGCCAAGTCCGACGACAGCAAGGCGCCGACCGAAACGCTGCCCGCCAGCAAGATCGACAGCACGGTCGTGCGCTTGCCCGACAACGGACGCTATATCGCGCGCGCATATGCGATCACGCTGAATGACCGCATCAGCTATCTTGTTACCTTTACCGACGCCTCCGAGCTGCTTGATCTGCGAGAAAAAATGGAGCGAGATATGCCCGCAGTCGCCTATATAGACGTGGATAACCTTGAGGAGCTGACCCAGTACACCCACGCCAACTACCGCGATGCATCGCGTAAGGTTGACGACGTGCTTTTGCAATGGGCAACCGATATGAACGGTTTTTTGCGCGAATATGAGCGTGACCGTTATATCATGTTCTTTTCTCAGGATAAGCTTCGCCTGTGCGAGGAGGATAAATTCAGCACCCTGCTTGACCGCATTCGTGACATTCGCCTTGGCGAGTACGGCATTCCCGTAACCGTTTCGATCGGCATTTCTCTTGATGACTGCAGCATGGCAGAGCGCGCAAAGGATGCAAACTCCGCGCTTGACATGGCACTGCAGCGCGGCGGCGATCAGGTTGCCGTACGCCGCCGTGACGGTATTCGCTACTACGGCGGTCAAACAAGACCCTCTCAACGCCGTTCGCGCGTGCAATCGCGCGTGGTGGCAAACTACCTGCTGACCAAGATATCCGAGGCAGACAATCTTCTGATCATGGGCCACCGCAACCCCGACTTTGACTCGATCGGCGCGTGTGTGGGTATTGCACAGCTCGGGCTTCTTGCCGGGATCCCGACCAAGATCATCATGGACCTTGACAACGCCAATTTCCGCATTGCCACCGAACGCCTGACCGCCTCCAAGACTTACAGCGACATGTTCGTTTCGGGGCACAAGGGCCTTGACCTCATTCGCTCGGGCACACTGCTGATCATTGCCGATGCCAACAACTTCCGCATTATCGAATCGCCCGAGGTTGCCGACAGCGTGCGGCAGGTTTCGGGAAGGATCGCCATTATCGACCACCACCGCCAGGCAGGCGAATACGATTTTGAGCCTGTTGTCAACTATATCGACCCCAGTGCCTCCTCAACGGTAGAGCTGGTTGCGGAAATGCTGGAGCAGAGCGAAACAGGCAACGAGAGCGACAACAAGCTTGTATCCGACGAGGTGGCAAGCGTGATGCTCTCGGGCATCATGCTCGACACAAACGGCTTTACCCGAAACACGGGCAGCCGCACGCTTGATGCCGCGCGTTACCTTTACGGCAAGGGCGCAAATGCCGAGTATGTGCACAGCTTCTTCAACCAAGATTATGCCGATTACGTTTGCGAGCGCAGCTTCTCGGGCTGCTCTCTGATGCAAAACAATACCGTAGGTCTTACCTGGAGCCAGGGAACCGGCAGGGGTGCCGACGACCGCGTTGCCGCCGCCAAGGAGGCGGACAGACTCCTTAATGTCAAGGGCGTATGTGCCTCCTTTGCGCTTGTTGTTGTAGATAACGTGGTGCACATTTCGGGTCGTTCAGATGGGTCGGTGAACGTACAGCTCATCCTTGAGCGACTGGGCGGCGGCGGACGGTTTGATTCCGCAGGCACCGCACTCTTTGATGTATCGCTTGAAACCGCAGTAGAGGATCTGCGCGGCGCCATTCGCGCTTATTTTGCCGAGATCGAAGACGCGCATCACAGCGCATAACGGATATTACCCATAAAGAAAGGAACGTTTTTATGAAAGTCATTTTAACAGCCGATGTAAAGGGACAGGGAAAAAAGGATCAGCTCATTGAGGTATCCGACGGCTACGCCCGCAACTTCCTTCTCCCTCGCAAGCTTGCCATTCCTGCCGATAATCAATCCATGACCGAGCTAAAGAATAAAGAAGCTGCCAAGCAGCACAAAATTGATACCGAGCGTGCCGCAGCAAAAGAAACCGCCAAAAAGCTTGAAAGCGTTGTTGTAAAGATCAAGGTCGGCGCAGGTGCCGACGGTCACCTTTACGGGTCTGTGACCTCTAAGGAGATTGCGGAAAAGCTGCAAAAGGAACACGGCATTGCCGTTGACAAGCGCAAGATCGCGCTCCAAGCGCCGATCAAGGCTTACGGCACGTACGTGCTTGACGTACGCCTTTATACCGATGTGGCGGGCAAGATCAACGTTGTTGTGGCAGACGCGTGAGGCAGGATATGAATAACGAAGCAGTAAGAGGAGAGGATATGCTCTCGCGCAAGATGCCCTGCTCGCTTTCAGCGGAGCGCGCTCTGCTCGGCTCTATCCTCATCGACCCCAATTCTATCAATGAGATCGCGGCAACCATTGGTGCCGATGATTTTTACGTGCAGGAGCACCGCCAGATCTATCTTGCCATGCGCGAGCTCTTTGATGCCAGCCAGGAAATCGATCCCGTTACGCTGATCGACACCTTGGTGCACAAGGGTGTTTACGAAAAATCGGGCGGAGAGAGCTACATTCGCTCTCTGCTTGACGTCACCCCCAGTGCCATGAACATTGCCGATTACGCGCGCATCGTAAAGGAGGAGAGCACGCGCCGCCGCATCATTGATGTGTGCAGCGAGATCTCTGATCTTACCTACGGCGAGCAGGAGGGCGTGGCGCAGGTGCTTGACCTCGCGCAAAGCCGCTTTACCGAGATCGCACAGGGGCGTGATTCCCGTACCTTCCGCCACATTCGTGACGTGCTGCGCGATCTCATGGAAAATCTGCACAAGCTGCAGACCGACAAGACCGCCGCCATGGGCACGCCCACGGGCTTTTCCGGCGTAGATAAGCTGCTGGTGGGCATGGGCGATTCCGATCTCATTCTCGTGGGCGCGCGCCCCGGTATGGGTAAAACGGCGTTTGCCCTCAACGTTGCCACCAACGTGGCGTTCTCCTCGGGCAAAAAGGTTTGCCTGTTTTCACTTGAGATGTCTGCCGAGCAGCTTGCCTCGCGTATGATCGCCAGCGAAGCACTCGTTGACAGCTACAGCCTGCGCTCGGGTCAGATCCAACCCGAGGATTGGAAGAAGATCGCCGATGCCGCCATGCGCCTGTCAAACACCGACCTGCTCATTGACGATACCTCGGGCATCACCGTGACCGCCATGAAGGCAAAGCTCAGGCGCGTGGAAAACCTTGGGCTTGTGGTGATCGATTACCTCGGTCTTATGGAAAGCGAGCAGCATTACGACAACCGCGCCCTTGAGGTCAGCGTCATTTCCCGTGGCTTAAAGCTCATGGCAAAGGAGCTGCGCGTGCCCATTCTTTGCTGTGCCCAGCTCTCCCGTGGACCCGAGGGCAGAACCGACAAGCGTCCCCAGCTGTCCGACCTGCGTGACTCGGGTGCGATCGAGCAGGATGCAGACGTCGTTATGTTCCTTTACCGTGATGAATACTATAACACCTCGCGCGACCCCGACCAAAAGGAGGGCAACATCGCCGAGGTCATCATTCAGAAAAACCGTCACGGCTCAACCGGCAACGTAAAAATGGCTTGGCTTGGTACTTACACCAAGTTCCGTACCATTGATACCGACCGCGAAGAACCGTAATGAAGCAGTCTTTACTTGCAGGCTTTCGCGATCCGCACCGTCTTGCCGATCTACCCACCGAAGCACCCATTGCCGTTGCCCTTTCGGGGGGCGCGGATTCGGTGGCACTGCTCTGCTTGCTCCGCGGCAAGCAGGGGCTTTGTGCCGTACACGTGCACCATGGTATTCGGGGGGCTGAGGCAGACCGAGATGCGGCATTTTGCGAGAGCCTCGCGAAAAAATTTAATATTCCCTTTCACCTGTTAAGGGTAGATGCGCCCGCCATAGCGCGCCAAACGGGTGAAAGCCTTGAAACCGCGGCGCGCACGGCGCGCTATGCGGCAATTACCGCATGGATGCACGGGCAAAGGATCCCCCTGCTTGCCACAGCGCACCATGCAGACGATCAGCTTGAAACCATGCTTCAGCACCTGCTGCGAGGCAGTGGCACACGCGGACTTTGCGGCATTCCCGCATGCCGTGCCCTGGATAAAGGACTTTTTGTGGTGCGGCCTCTGTTATCGGTACCCAAGGCTACGCTGCTCAATTATCTTTCAGAAAACGGGCTTACCTTTGTTACCGACAGCACCAACGAGGAGGTCTGCTGCCAGCGCAATTTTCTGCGCTTGCGCGTACTCCCCTTGCTCCAAGAGCTCCAGCCAAACGCCCCCCTGCTTGCGGCACGGTGTGCCGAGGCACTTGCGGGTGATGAGGCCTATCTTGACGGGCTTGCCGTGGAATTTCTTTCGCGCGAGGGCGCAGAGCCGCGCGTGGAGGCGCTCTTGGCGCTCCCCCAGCCGATTCTTGTGCGCGTGATGCGTCATCTTTTACCCGAGCCGCCCACAGCACAGCATTTTGCGGCAATTTGCGATCTGCTTGCCGGCAGCAAGCCGCACGCCTCGTTATCCCTGCCGCCAAAGGCTGTTTTGCGCAAGGCAAACGGCAGACTGACCGTAGAGAAAAGACAGAAAAGGCATTCCCACGACGGCACCATGCTGCTGTGCCGCGACGAAAAAGAAATAAAAGAGGCTTCTGCCTTAGTAATTCTTAGCAGTATTGGCAAAACTACAAATGATGCGCTCTGCGCGCGCTACAAATACGCCACACGGCTTTCCCTTCGCTCCGCTTCCGTAAAGGGTGAAATTCGGTTGCGCCGTCGGGCGGCAGGCGATGTCATTCTTTCGGGCGGCATGCACAAGGCAGTGCGCCGTCTTGCGTGCCTCAAGCATCTCCCCCCCGAGGTGCGCGCACGTATGCCACTCCTATTTGACGATGACGGCATACTTGCCATTCCCTTCGGCCCCGTGCGTGACGGTGCGAACAAAAGCCCGGATCTTGAGATCCTGGTTTACTTCAATTGATAGCAAAGCGGTTCCCTTTTGGGGAATCGAACACATAGACTCCGTAGTATCTATCACAACCAAAATATTCCCTATTTGGAGGATCAGATGAAGAACCACTTGAAAACAATACTTCTATATGTGCTGCTCATTGCCGTGATCATCGGCGTTGTTGCAACCATTTTCCAGAGCACCGAGGAGGAAAAGATCGTGCTCGGTGACGTGGTTGCCTACTTTCAAAGCGACAGAGTAGTATCCTTTTTGATCGATGAAAATTATTACATCACCATGCAGGTCATCAAGCAGGATGCGGCAGGCAATCTGCAACAAAACGCAGACGGCAGCTTTGTCACGACCGAGATCTCCTATCAGCTGCGCTCGCTTGACCTGTTCAACGAATATTGCGGCGATTATGTAAGATCCAACACAAACCTCACCGATTACGATATTGAGCCCCAGACCACTTACCCTTGGTGGGTGAGCCTGTTGCCCTACGCGCTCATTATCATCGCAGTGGTGGTGCTGTGGATGTTTATGATGCGCTCGGCAGGCGGCCCCGGCTCCAAGCTCAATAGCTTTGGAAAGGCACGTGCCAAGACCGTAAACGATGCCAAAGAGCGCATCACCTTTGATGACGTGGCAGGCTCCAACGAGGAAAAGCAGGAGCTTGAGGAGATCGTGGAATTTTTGAAGGATCCCACAAGATTTACCAAGCTCGGCGCAAAGATCCCCCACGGCGTATTGCTCGTGGGCCCTCCCGGCACGGGTAAAACCTTGCTCGCCAAGGCTGTTGCAGGCGAGGCGGGTGTTCCCTTCTACTCCCTTTCGGGCTCGGATTTTGTGGAAATGTACGTGGGCGTGGGTGCCTCTCGCGTGCGCGACCTTTTTGAAACGGCGCGCAAAACACCTGCCAGCATTATCTTTATCGATGAGATCGATGCCGTAGGCCGTCACCGCGGTGCAGGTCTTGGCGGCGGACACGACGAGCGTGAGCAGACCTTAAACCAGCTCCTTGTGGAAATGGACGGCTTTGGCTCTCATGAGGGCATTATTGTAATTGCCGCTACCAACCGCCCCGATATCCTTGACCCGGCACTTCTGCGTCCCGGCCGCTTTGACCGTCAGATCACAGTGGATGCCCCTGATGTGAAGGAGCGCGAGGCAATTCTTAAGGTACACGCACGCAAAAAGCCGCTGGAGGCGGCGGTTGACCTTTCTGTGGTTGCCAAGAAGACCGCAGGCTTTACGGGTGCGGATCTTGCCAATCTCTTAAATGAGGCCGCCCTGCTTGCAGCAAGACGCGGAAAGAGCCTCGTTGGCATGGACGATATCGACGACGCCTTTATCCGTGTGATCGCAGGGCCGAAAAAGGCATCCCGTGTGATGAGCGAGCGCGAGCGTAAAAACACCGCCTATCACGAAGCGGGTCACGCCATTGTTTCCCATGTTTTGCCCCACCTTGATGCCGTGCATCAGATCTCTATCGTACCCTCCGGGCGTGCACTCGGCTATACCATGAGCCTGCCCCAGGAGGACAAATACAGCGTTTACAAGCAGGAGCTGAAGGAGCGCATTGCCGAGCTGCTCGGCGGCCGCGTGGCAGAGGCGATCGTATTTGGCGATATTTCGGGCGGTGCCTCCAATGATATTGAGCGTGCCACCAACATTGCACGCAAAATGGTTACACAGCTCGGCATGTCCGACGTGCTTGGCCCTGTCAAATACGGCACGGCTGAGAGCGAGGTCTTCCTTGGACGTGATTTTTCAAGCGGAAACAATTTCTCCGAGGAGGTTTCCGCCAAGATCGATGCCGAGATCAAGGCACTCATCGACTACGGCTACGAAACCGCCAAGCGCGTGCTTGAGGAGAACCGCCAAAAGCTTGATTTTGTAGCGGAATTTCTTCTGAAGAATGAGCTCATGGACGGCGACCAATTTGCCGCCGCTATGGATCGCGATGACGTAACTATTGCAGAGCTTGAGGCAATGGCAGAGGAAAAGCGTACACGCAGCAAAGAGGAAAACGAGGCGCGCGCACGCGCCGAGCGCGAGGCAGCCGAGAAGGCGGCGCGCCAGGCACCCCTTGCCGCAGATTTTGCGGACAGCCGCTTTGCCGCAAACGAGTTTGCCATGCCCACCGCAGGTGAGGGGGGCGAAATGCCTACCGCGGATGCAAACGGCGAAAACGGCAAGCAAGAAAACGATCAAAGCAACCCCGATCAATAACCTGAAGTTTAAACCACACGAGGGGTGTCTTGCCCATGCTTGGGCAAGTACTCCACTGTTTAGGCAAGCGTGAATAATCTCCGAAGCCGTCCCAAAACCTTGCTTTTGGAGGCTTCGGCATGTTCACACTTGCCAAAGGGAGAACATATGGACAAGATGATACAACTAACACTCGGCATTGATATCGGCTCCACCACCGCAAAGGTGGTACTCGCCCGCGGCGAGGAGATCCTGTATGAATGCTATGAGCGTCACTTTTCACAGGTGCGCCAAAAAACACTGGAGATCCTTGAACGCCTGCAGGAGCGCATCGGCACGGAACCCGTAAAGGTTGCCGTATCGGGCTCTGCCGGTCTTGGCCTTGCGCGCGCGGCGGGCCTGCCGTTCGTGCAGGAGGTGTTTGCCACGGGCGAAACAGTACGCCACCTTGAGCCCGATACCAACGTTGTGGTAGAGCTTGGGGGTGAGGATGCCAAGGTTATCTTTTTTGACGGCGGCACCGACGAGCGCATGAACGGCACCTGTGCCGGCGGCACGGGCGCATTCATCGACCAAATGGCAACACTGCTTGACGTGACCGTTGAGGAGCTTGACAAGCTCAGCCTTGAAGCAACCCGTATTTATCCGATCGCTTCGCGCTGCGGCGTGTTTGCCAAAACCGATATTCAGCCGCTTTTGAACCAAGGTGCGGCAAAAGCAGACATTGCGGCGAGCATTTTCCGCGCTGTGGTCAATCAAACCATAGCGGGGCTTGCGCAGGGCAGACGCATTGCGGGAAAGGTGATGTTTCTTGGCGGCCCTCTTTCCTTTAACGAGGGACTGCGCCGTCAATTCGTGCACGTGCTGAAGCTCTCGCCCGAGCATGCCGTTTTCCCGCCCTATGCGCGCATTTCAGTGGCACTGGGTGCCGCGTTCTTTGCGGAAAGCCTGAGTGAAGAATTTTCCTATGCCGACCTTGTTTCGCGCGTGGAAGCCTCAGCTACCGTAAAAACCGACACCACAGGTCTTGCACCGCTTTTCACAGACAAGCAGGATTACGCCGCCTTCCGCGCGCGTCACGCCGCCGCCTCGGTACAGTATGCCGACCCCGCAACCTACCGCGGCGATGCCTATCTCGGTATTGACTGTGGCTCCACCACCACAAAGCTGGTTCTCATGGCGGAGGATCACAAGCTGCTTTATACATACTACAATTCAAACAAGGGCAATCCCGTGGGGATCGTGAAGGAGCAGCTGGAGGAGATCTATGCCGTTTGCGGCGATCACATCAAGATCAGATCCGCAGCCGTTACAGGCTACGGCGAGGAGCTGATCCGCCATGCCTTCCACCTCGATCAAGGGCTTGTCGAAACCATGGCGCACTTTACCGCCGCACACTACTTTAACCCGAACGTTGACTTTATTCTTGACATCGGCGGTCAGGATATCAAATGCTTCAAGATCCGCGGCGGTGCCATTGACAGCATTATGCTCAACGAGGCTTGCTCCTCGGGCTGCGGCTCCTTTATTGAAACCTTTGCCAAATCCCTTGGCTATGAAACCGAAGAATTTGCAAAGCTCGCGCTCTTCGCAACCGCCCCCGTTGACCTCGGCTCGCGCTGCACGGTGTTTATGAATTCCTCCGTCAAGCAAGCGCAAAAGGACGGTGCCACCGTGGGTGATATCTCAGCAGGCCTTTCGGTATCCGTTGTAAAAAATGCCATTTATAAGGTCATTCGCGCGGGCAGTGCCGAGGAGCTTGGCAAAAACATTGTCGTACAGGGCGGCACGTTTTTAAACGATGCTGTGCTGCGCAGCTTTGAGCGCGAGCTCGGTCACAACGTCATTCGCCCCGCCATTGCAGGTCTTATGGGTGCGTGGGGTGCCGCACTTTACGCGCAATCCACTGCAAAGGAGTGCTCCTCCATGCTTACACGCAAGGAGCTTGAGAGCTTTACGCACACCTCCAAGGCGGCAGTTTGTCGCGGCTGCACCAACAACTGTAATATTACCGTAAATACCTTTGCCGACGGCGAAAAATTTATTTCGGGCAACAAATGCGAAAAGGGCGCGGGCAAGCGCGCCGCCGCCAATCCCCTTCCCAACCTTCACGCCTATAAGCGTGACCTGTTTGCCGAAATGACGCCTGTTACGGGCAAGCGAGAGTTTACCGTAGGTCTGCCGCTTGCGCTCGGCATGTACGAGCTGGGGCCGTTTTGGTACGCGCTGTTCCGTGCGCTCGGCTTTGGCGTGCGCTTTTCGGGCTTTTCAAACCGCAAGCTCTATCAAAAGGGACAGTACAGCATTCCCTCGGATACCGCATGCTATCCCGCAAAGATCATGCACGGCCATATTGAGCAGCTCATTGAGGACGGCGTTGACGGCATCTTCTATCCTTCCATGACGCGTAACATCGACGAGCGCGTGGCAGACAACTGCTATAACTGCCCCGTGGTTGCCTATTATGCAGAGCTTCTGTCGCATAACATGGATACCCTCTCGCAGGTACGCTTCTTCTATCCTTATTTAAATATCAACGATGACAAGCAGCTCAGTGAAGAATTGCTCGCCTTTCTCAACGCCGAGTTTGGCGGCTTTAGCAAGCGCGAGGTGGCAAGTGCCGTGCGCACCGCTAAGCTTTCCTATCAGGCACACATGAAAAAAATTCGCCGTGAGGGTGAGCGTGCCGTGGCACGTGCCAAGCACGAGGGGCTTCGTCTCATGGTGCTTTCAGGCAGACCCTATCACATTGACCCGGAGATCGGTCACAGCATTGACCGCCTCGCCACTACCCTTGGCTTTGTCGTGGTAAGCGAGGATGCGGTAGCGCATCTTGCCACACACCCTGCGCGCCCTGCGGCACTCAACCAATGGACCTATCATGCACGCCTTTATAATGCCGCCAAATTTGTAACCGAAACAAAGGGCGCGGAGCTTGTACAGCTGGTTTCCTTTGGCTGTGGCATCGATGCCATTACCACTGACGAGGTGCGCAGTATTCTTGAGGACGGCAACAAGCTGTATACGCAGATCAAAATCGACGAGATCACCAATCTCGGTGCCGTGACCATTCGCTTACGCAGCCTGATCGGTGCGCTTGAGCAGCAGGAAGGGAGGACTTGACCGTGTCAACCGAACGTGTTATATTTACCAAGGAAATGAAGCGGGACTATACCATTTTGCTCCCCAACATGCTTGAAATGCATTTCAAGATCATGGCAGAGATCTTCCGCAATTACGGATATAAGGTAGAGCTGTTGCAAAACGAGGGGCAAAACGTGATCGATTGCGGACTCAAATACACGCACAACGATGCCTGCTACCCCGCGCTTCTTGTCATCGGTCAGTTCATCGATGCCCTGCAAAGCGGCAAGTATGACGTCAACAAAACAGCCGTGATGATGACGCAAACGGGCGGCGGCTGCCGTGCCTCAAACTACATTACCCTCATTCGAAAAGCACTGGCACGCGCAGGCCTTTCGCAGGTTCCTGTGATCTCGCTGAACGTATCGGGGCTTGAAAAAAACCCCGGATTTAAGCTGACCCTCGGGTTTGGCAAGCGCATCCTTTACGCCGTTTACTACGGTGACCTCTTGATGAGCCTTGTCAATCAGTGCCGCCCCTATGAGGTGCTGCCCGGCTCCACACAAGCCATGGCTGACAAATGGGTGGCTTATCTGGTGCGCGAAATGAACATCGGAAAATCCCTCAATTATAAAACAGTACAAAAGAACTATATAAATATATTGAAGGATTTTGAACTAAATCTGCCTCGCACCAAGGAAAAGAAGGTGCGTGTGGGAATCGTGGGCGAGATCTACGTAAAGTTTTCTCCGCTTGCCAACAACAACCTGGAACGGTTTTTGGTTGGGGAGGGCGCAGAAACGGTTATGGCAGGGTTGCTTGACTTTTTGATGTATACGGTAAACACGGCAGTGGTAGATTACCGTCTTTACGGCATAAAAAAGACCCGTGCAAAAATCATGAAGTTTGCCTATAACTTCCTACATAAAAAGCAGCTTGATTTCATTCGCTTGTACCGCGAAAACAGCAATTTTATCCCCCCCACCGATTTCGAAAAAACGCGCGGTGCCATTGCGGGCTATATCAGCGAGGGCGTGCAAATGGGCGAGGGTTGGCTGCTCACCGCCGAAATGCTTGAGCTCATTGAAAGTGGTGTGAAAAACGTGGTTTGCGCGCAGCCCTTCGGGTGTCTGCCCAATCATATCGTCGGCAAGGGCATGATGAAGATCATTCGCGAAAAGCACCCTGGCGTCAATCTCGTTTCTATTGACTATGACCCCGGTGCCTCACGCATCAACCAAGAAAACCGCTTGAAGCTGATGCTCGCCAATGCAAGCCGCGAGCTGCAGGAGGAAAACACGGCTTCTCCAATACCTCACGTTTGAAAAAAGAACGATGTGGCTGTGCCACATCGTTCTTTTTCTATCGCCAAGCACCAAAAATTTGCATAGTATAATAAAGGGATTTTCCCAACCGAAAGGAGTGATACCATGCAATTTGACCGCAAGGCACTTGACCGCTTACTCATGCTAAACGATAAGCAGCTTGAGCTGGTGATCCGCAAGCTGGCAACCGAATACGGCCTTGACCTCACAAAGCTGAATATCGACACCTCCAATATGCAAGAGCTGCGCCGCGCCCTGCGCCAAGCCGATGACAGCACGCTAAGGGGCCTTGGTGAGCAGCTAAAAAACGGGAGATTAAAGCCATGAGCGAGACGGTGCGCGAGCCGCGCGCCGAGGGTATCCTAAGTGATGCTACGCAAATAGGCGCCGCGCAGGGTGCAGGCGATCCTTCCGAGGCAAGCGGACTTTCCGAGGAGGAATTTTCCTCGTTTATGGAAAGCATCAATACCATGGCACCACTCCTCAAGGGCCTTGGCGGTGTGTTTGGTGGCAAGCGTTCGGAGGCTTGTGCGGTACGTGAGGCATTTTTACTTTCTCTCAAGCCCTATCTTTCCCCTTCTCGCTGCGAGGCTGTAGATTATCTTGTGCGGATCGCCAGGATCGGCGACATTCTTCGCACGTTAGCTTAAGAAAGGGGTGCATATGTACATTCAAAGCAACAAGCCGCCGGACCTTCCCTTTACCGTGCCCAAGGGCTACAGCGGAAACGCCTTTGCGCCAACACCTACGGCAGACCCTATCCCGCATGTCTTACCAAGTGAGCCTGAAGCTCCCCCCTTGTCGCCCCCCGATGTGACAGAAAGCGAGGCTGTGGTGCCGCCACCGCAAGAGCCCGAGGCAGCACCTGCCTTTGCCCCGCACCACGAAACGCGGCGCGAGGGCGGTATTTTTTCAAGGCTCCCGTTTTTATCATCCCTGCTCCCCCCACCGCGGAAAAAGCACGGGGACAAGGAGGGTCTGCCCGAATGGGCTGTCATTGGGATCGTGCTTCTGTTATTAATGGACAGTCCCGAAAACGATCTCCTCCCCTTTCTGCTGATCCTGCTTTTATGGGATTGAAAGGGGCTGATTCATTTAGCGCCGAACAAAAACACACGAAAAGAAAATAAAAGGAAAACCGCTTTTTCTGTCACAAAAATGGCAGGGAAAGCGGTTTTTAGGTAGAAATTCTTACGAATTTCAATTTTTATGTGTGTTT
>JAFVOQ010000019.1 GCA_017505785.1 Clostridia bacterium | reverse complement strand
CAAAGACGCAACAAAGTGTTACTTTGTAAGTCTTGGCACGGCAAAAGATACAAAAAAGTATTGCCGTGAGGCTGTCGAGTTCGACTCCCTTCGGCTATATCAAAGAACATTTCCAAATATTAGGAGGTCTATTTTATGGATAAGTTGATCGGAAATGCAGTAGTAGGTCAATCGGGCGGTCCCACCGCCGCTATCAATGCCACACTTGCAGGTGTGATCCGTGGTGTGTTGGAAAACGTAGGCGACGGTGCTATTCGAACACTTTACGGTATGCGCAACGGTGTAGAGGGGTTGCTTGAGGAACGCTTGATCAATTTAAACGAGCTCTTTGCAGATCCGGTCAATATCGATATGCTGGAGCATACGCCCGCGGCGGCACTTGGCTCTTGCCGTAAAAAGCTGCCTAAAATGGGCGAGAACGATGCGGTTTACGAAAAGCTGCTTGCCATTTTTAAGAAATACGATATTCGTTATTTCTTTTACATAGGCGGCAACGATTCTATGGATACTGTGGCAAAGCTTTCGGCTTATACCAAGGAGCAGGATTACGAGATGCGCATCATTGGCGTGCCGAAAACCATTGATAACGATCTTGTGGTAACAGACCACACGCCGGGCTTTGGCTCTGCTGCCAAGTACATTGCCGTTTCCATACAGGAGATCATTCGTGACTGTGCGGTATACAGCACACCCGCGGTTACCATTGTTGAAATTATGGGGCGTGATGCGGGGTGGCTGACCGCTGCCGCAGGCATGGGGCTTGCCACCAACGGCATTGTTCCCGATCTTATTTATCTGCCCGAGCGCGCCTTCAATAAAGAAGAATTTTTTGAAGACGTGCGCAAGGCGCTCTCCAAGCACCCCAACGTTGTAATTGCCGTTTCCGAGGGTATCCGCTTTGCTGACGGCACATACGTTTGCGAGGGCTTTGGCATTGGTACGACCGATGCATTCGGTCATAAGCAGCTTTCGGGCACCGGCAAGGCACTTGAGCTTGCCGTAAGAGCAGAGCTTGGCTGCAAGGTGCGTTCGATCGAATTTAACATTTCCCAGCGTTGCGCGGCACATGTTGCCTCTGCTACCGATATTGCGGAATCTGTTTGTGTTGGCAGAGAAGCGGTGCGTGCGGCGGCAAACGGTGTGACGCGCGAAATGATGACGATCATACGTGATAACACCTCGCCTTATGTTTATCATATTGATCACAGTGACGTATCAAGAATTGCCAATCAGGTAAAAAGAGTGCCCGATCACTTTATCAATAAGCGCTCTAACCATATTACGCGTGCGTGCGCCGATTATTTGTTGCCGCTTATTGCAGGCGAAGCAACACCCGCCTATGAAAAGGGCTTACCCATGTTTTTTGTAATTGATTGATGTAAAATACGCTGAAAGGCATCTATGATTAGCCGCACGGGAGTCGAACCCATAAGCCCTGCGGCGATAAATTTTAGTGTCTTTTCCCGTGTCAAGGCTTGAAAAGTTTAAGCATATTGATAATAATAAAAAGGACGAGGAATAACCTCGTTCTTTTTATATTCAATTTTTATCGAAAACAGAGAAATAAAACACAAATAATTGACAGTAGCTTTAAAAATTGATATAATGAAAACAACATAGTATAACCATGTTAGCAATCCCCTACAAAGGAGAATGAATATGAAAAAACAAACGCGTTTTATCCTGTTTGTGTTTTTGGTGTTTTTACTGCTTGCGGTAACTGCCGTTGCAGCATCTGCCATGAATCTTGAGGTGGCCACGCAGAATGCCCTTTCGTCTGCGTTGACGAGTGTGAAGGACAATGATGTTATTATCATAACCCAAGATCTGTCACTTTCCAAGGATATCAAGCTTAATGCAGCCAAGACATATACGTTGCGCGGCGAAACCCCTGATGTTACCGTCACACTTGCCGCAGGGAGCTTTTTGATCAACGATGGCAACGTTACGATTGAGAACCTTTGTATTGTGGCGAATGCACATAACGCCATTAAAATTATGGGTGGTAAGTTTAATATTAATAGCGGAACCTTTATCGGCGCTACGGGCGATGATTCCAATGCCCTTATTTATGCTGCTGCAGGCAATTTAACCTTTAGCGGCGGCACCTTTACTACGAAGGGTAATGCTTTGTTTGATATTGCGTTGAGCAAAGAAAATGGGGATAGCTTCGAGATTACCGGCGGTACATACACGCTTGAGGATAATGGTAGCAAAGGCGGTGTGCTTTTGCGCACGCGTGTTGGCTCAACCTCTGAAGTAAATCAGGAATGGCATGCCGATCCTACTAAGATTTTTTATCTTAACGATGTGGATATTCTACTTTCGGGCGGTACGTTTATCGATCAGCGCATGGCAACCACGAGTCTTGTCGATGCTACCGTCAGCAACTCCAAGGTTGTGATTGGAAGTGATGCAGTTTTACTTTCCCGCTATGCCAAGAGCTATATCGTGGATATCAACAATGAGCGCAGTGAGGCAGGCGAGGATATCCCGTTTGCACAAAACACCGCGCGTATTCAATATAACGGCACGTATTATTATTCTTACATGACTTATGAGAAAAATGCCGATACCAAGTATTCCCCCATTATGACCGACAACGTGTCTGCCGCACTTGTGGATAATCAGCCCGGTCTTTTGTTTCACTCTACCATACCGAGCTCGGTTGTAGCAGCCTTACAACAAAATTTTGGAAAACATTACACCTTTGGTACGCTTATTGCACCTGCTGAATATGTTGCAGCTGCGGGTGGTTTTACGCACGCTAAGCTTAAGGAGTGGGGGAAAAAGGTCCCTGCCTACGTTGATATCCGAGCAAATGAGAGTATTATACACCAAAAGGACGGTAGCATCAGCTTTAACGGGGGCTTGATATATCTAAAAAGCTGTGAACGTGCATATGCTGCAGTATCTTATGTTTATGCTGGGGGCAAGTATTATTACAGCAACTATGATATGTCAAAAAACGCGCCTACCATGGTGCATGTTGCAAAAATCGAATATACAACCACGGTGGAGTCAGGCTACCAATCTCTTTACAAACCAGGCGCGTACAGTGCATATAGCAGGGAAGAGCAGCAGCTTTTGAAAACCTACTGCCAGTATAACCAAATGCTGACCACGGCTACCGTTACTCCCGCTACAGCTGTTTCCTTTGACGGTGCCGGCACCAATCTGCAAAATAAGGCAAATGCTCTTGCTTTAACACTTGGAGAATGTGGCTATACTGCCTCCGGCACGCCCCTTTTGGTGGGAACCACAGGTGAAACTGCCAAGCAAGCACTTGCCGAGGTAGAGGGATACGGCTACTATATCGGTGTGATTGATGAACAAATCGTTATCGCAGGCAGTAACGATGCGCTTACCATGCTGGCACTTTCCGTATTTGAAGCAATTTGCAAAGAGGCGAACGGAAAGGCATTTGATCTTACAGAGATCGTTGTTTCTAACGTGAAAATGGTTGTGCTTAATTGGGAAACGCCCATTGTTTATCCGCACACGCGTGATACATTCGCCTATAACATGTTGCCCCAGTATATTTCGGAAACGCCTAAGTTAGATAACACACCTTCTTATTCCACTATTAAATTTATGTACTCGGGCAAGCATCTGTACAATACCGAGGACAATGAACTGACGGTGGTTGAATATCCTCTTTATGCTGCAATGCAGATCGGCAAAAAGCTTGACGGCTATTTTGGTTACAACAGTGTGTACGTGCCCGATAGCTTTGCCGTGAGTGGCAGTGCCATTCACGTGGGTCTGACCGACCTCGCGCGTAAGTTTTTGCGTGAATCCGAAAAGGACGTAGGGTATTACGGCTACTTTGTTGAGGATGGCAAGATTGTTGTTACCTCGTATGATGATGCTACGCTGCGCTTGGCGCTCAAGATGTTCCTTGAAGACCTTGATGATTACGCCTTGGATGTTGACGGCGACGGTGCCGGAGATTTTTATGCCGTTCCTGCCGATTGTGAGTTTGAAAGAGGCTATAACAACGGCTTTACCGGTGCGTTTGATGTGATTGCAGGGGCTACCGGAACGGGTAACGTTGCTGAGGATGTAAAGCAGCTCGTTACCGCGTATCCTCGCCCTGATACGATTGTACTCTCCGGTACTGTAAACGTATCCAACGGCGAGCTTGAGCTTTACTATCTTGATGCAAAAACTGACGATTATCGTTCCTATTGCGAAAAGCTACAAACACAGGGGTATACCGTATATATGGCTGAGCGCCCCGTTGAGGGCAGCTACTTTGTAACGTATGTAAACCGCAGCGCGAACAACGGTAAGGGCATTATGCTTCATGTGATGTATAATGCATACAAGCATGCTTCCACACAGAAAATTTCTACGCAGGCGGGGAGCAAGGACACCGCACTGGATGAAATGTTTACTCCAACGCTGCGCGTCATCTCCTCTACAATAACGGATAATATTTCTTACGTTCATCATATCCTGCCCGAAAAATTCCTTACCAAGCAGCAATATACAAAGATTACCGATTCCAAACTTACCGTGGTGCAGCGCCAAAGCGAGGGTAGGGGTTGCTACATTTATACGCTTGAGGATGGCTCCTTTGTTGTGGTTGACGGCGGAAACAATGCCGAAGTTGAAGAGTTCTACTACGTATTAAGGGAGTTGCATAAAGAAGCGCACGGCGCATATCCCTCATCCGCAAAGCCCATTCGCATTGCTGCGTGGTATCTCACGCACGGGCATGGCGATCACGTGGGACTGTTAAATGGCTTTGCCTCATATTTAAAAAGCAGCTCTTACCCTGTTGTGCTTGACGGCATTATCACCAATTTCCCCTCAAACGATGAGATCTACGACGCACACTCGATCAATCAAAAAACACTTAATAAGATCGGTACCACAAGCTGGTTTAAGGGCACCTCGGAAGGTAGAGGTGTGTACGTGCCCTACTATAATGTGCACACGGGTCAGCGCTTCTATATTGGCAATCTTGAATTTGAGGTTATGTTCACTCCCGAGGATATTCATCCCTGGGCAACAGGAGCCTTTAATGATGCCTGCACCGTGATACGCTTGACCGTACATGCGCATGATGTGAAAAGTGGTAATACCGTTTACGCAAATACTGTTGCATCCTCCAAGGTGAGCACCATGTCACTCGGTGATATCTACCCGCGCACCTCAAAGTCTTTGCGCGCCACCTACGGAGATTACCTTGAATCCGAGATCATGACAATGGCGCATCATGGCTCGGGCGGCGAGGGAGCACTGTTTCAGCTCATCAATCCGCAAATTATTTTGTGGCAAAATACAGCTAAAAGCATGAGCAGTCAAATCTCGGTTAGTAGCACACAGATATACAAGAATGAAAATCGGGAGATGATTAAAAACACCCGCTGGCGCTACATTATCTCAAGCTACAGGCTATACAGCGGAACGTATAATCCCACCATCACATTTGGGGCAGACGGTGTTGCAGGTCTTGGTGAGGCAAGTACCCCTGAAGAAGTATGGGCAGAGGCACAGGCATTTAGGGAT
>JAFVOQ010000018.1 GCA_017505785.1 Clostridia bacterium | reverse complement strand
GGTGTTGTCATAGGTCTTTAGCCTGTTACCCTGCGTCCAAGTAAGCGCATGCCCCAAATAGCTTGTGGGGTTGCCCTGTGCATCGTAGAAAATGCTCTCATTGCCAACGGTCTTCAGCTGATCCTTCCAGACGGTATCATACGTATATGCCTTACCGTTCTTTATGAGAATATTACCGTATCCGTCATAGGTTATGCAGTTGAGGTACACGCCGTCCTTTTTCTCTGTCAGCAGCTGTCCCTGTGCGTCGTAGGTGTAGCTTGTTTTGCTTGTTACATCGTTAAAGCTATCCTCTACCCGGGTTATGCGCTGCTCGTTATCGTAAGTGTAGCTTAAGGTGCGCCCGTCGGTGCTGCAAATAGAGCTGACCAAGGGTGTGGTGGGCGCACAAGGGCATTTGTCGTTTTCAACGTGCTCCGTCGTGGCTTTACCCGCAAGGTAGGTGAAATCACGGTGCAGAATTTGCTTGCTGTCAAGCTTGACGGTTTCTGCCGTTTTTCTGCCGTGAGAATCGAGTGTGGCGACAATATTCAGCCTTGTGTCGTCTTCAAACGAAAGAGCTGCCGTTTGCTGCTCCTTGGTATCGGTATACTTACAGGAAAGCTGCGTGCCGTTTGCAAGGCAGAGGTCCTTGTTAAGCGTGTCTTTGCCGTTGCGGTAGCGGTGTTCCGCCAAGATCGTTCCCGTGGTGGTATCACGCTCGGTAAAGCGCACTAAGCTTGCGTCTTGGTAGGTATAATTATACTCTTTTTTGTTCAGCTTGTCAATAACACGTGCTACATTTCCGCTTCTATCATATGTATAATGATATTCGGCAATTACGGTGTTATCGGTATCATGCCACGTTTCCTTTACACCCTGCCCCAAGCTGTTGCAGATAATACGCTTGACATAGCCGTTTGCAAAGGTGGTTATTTGAAGACTGTTGTCCAGTGCGCAAGCATATTGATAGAGCAGATCGCTTTTCCCTGTAAGCTTTACCTCCGCCAACCGATGGAAGGCGGTGTGTGTAAAGTTGTATGCAAGGCCGTCGCCACGTGTAGCGCTTAGCAGATTGCCGCAATCATCATAGGTATAGCTGAGCTGCGGTGCGGTTTCCTGCTGTGCGGAGGGCTGCAGTCTCATTCTTTCGGTTGCACCCGCGCTGTTATAGGTGTAGGCGGTGGTATTTCCGCAGCGGTCGGTAATGCTGCTGACACGGGAGCTTTTCTCATTGACATCAAACGTGGTATTCTTGCCGCGCGTGTCGGTAAAGCGCGCAAGGTTATTACCGCTATGCGAATAGCCGAAGGAACGGTACATGGCACCGTCATCGGTATGCTCCTCGTCAAAGGCGGTCAGCGTGACGGGGTTGCCGTAGGCATCCTCAAGTTCCTCAAAGCTCTCGGCGGTTTCGGTTTCTTCTTCGTTTTCTTCCTCTTCTCCCATAAAATCATCTACTGTAAGATCGGTTTCAAGGGCTTCGCGCACAAGTGCGATATCATCAAAATATGCGCCGCCCTCAAGCCCCTGACATACGCAATAGATCTCGATGTAATCAACAGGTGTAAAAGCGGGCTTGGCAAAGGTGAGAGAAGCAAACTGCCAATCATTGGTATAGGGCGAAAAGGCTCTATACTCTGCATAGGGTACATATACCTCGTTGCCGTAATAGAACCTTACGCCCAGACCGAAATTTACCTTGGTATTGGTTTTTTGGGCGTTGCTTTCGTACCGCTTTGCCCAGCCGGAAAGTGTAAAGGTTTCGCGTGTGGATGCAGGCGTTTTTACTTTGATCCTTTGCACGGCAACGTTTTCAGCGTCCTTTGATGCCGTGAGCAGCAACGAGGAGCTTGCTTCATCCCCCTTGATTTGTGCCAGTGATGCATTTGAGGGGAGCTGCCAGTTGCTTGTGCCATTGCTAAAGTTTCCGTTTACAACCATGCTATAGGGATTGGCACAGACGTTATTTTCCAATTGCGGTGCATGCACCAATACACTACCGTAGCCCTCTGTTAAAATGCGACATTGTACAAATTGCGCAACCGGAAGGTTGAAGGGGACGACCAAGCGTGTGTATTCGTCGCTTGCGGAAATGATTTCGCTTTGTATCGTTCCGCTTGAGGTTTCTACACAAATACGAGCGTTTACTGTGCTTGAAATACATTTTACATAAGCCGAGAAGGTATAATCTCCATATTCAAGCAAGACGCTTTGTTGCTTTACGCCGCAGTCATAGGCATCACCGCAGGTATTTGTGATCTGTAAGCAGTTGCTGCCATATACGCTATCGGTTGGTGCTACGATCGATACTGTCGTGCCCCAGTCGGCATTGTTACTCTCGCCCAGCCATGCATTTTGCGAAGAAAAATCATGATTCTTCAGCAGGTTGGTTGCACGGTATTGCTCGGCGTATGCGGGGGAAGAGGTATGGTGATAAGCATTTTTTACCGCGCCCTTGTTATCAAAGTCATATACGATCTTATTCAGCACCTGACCGTTGCTGATAAGGGATACTAAGGTACGGCGATCTGCAGGCGAATAATGATATTCGTACGTCAAGGAATGTCCACCACTCTTTTCGCCAAAGCCGGTTTCTACCACCTTGCAAACACGGTTGCTCTCATCATACGTGTAGCTTGCTTGGTGAACAGTGGTATTATTGTCGGCATCCTTTAAGTAAATATTGGTGGGAAGCTTGTTTTGATAGCTGATCTCTGCCTTTTTGCCGTCGGGGTAGGTGATAGAGGTAAGATAATCACCCTGGTAGGTATAACTGATGCTGCTATCATCGGGCGCGGTAATAGAGGCAAGAGTACCATTGGGATTATACGAGAACGAGAATACTCTGTCTGCACCGTCGGTGATAGTGGTAATACGGTCATTTTGATAGTTGAACTTTGCCTTATTGTTGTTTTTATCGGCAAGCGAGATCAGACAACCGCTTGCATCAAATTGATAGGTGTAGTCTTCATGGGTCATGGTTTTGGTGCTGGCATTATACGTCATGCCCTTATCTTCGGCATCCTTATATTCACCGTTGCCGTTGTCAATGAAATACGTTTGCTTTCCGGAAGCATCCGTATACAAATACGCAGTGCCCGAAACACGGTTGGCTGCAAGGGGAGTTGCAATCGACATGCTTTCCATTACGTTCAATCGCCAACCGTACCCAAGGTGCATGTCGTATCTCGGCACATCCAATTGCAGATTGTCATTTTTGCGATATCTATAGCTGTTGAGCTTGCTATGATAAAGGTGAGAAATGCTGACGGGCATACGGTTGCCGTTCCATTCAAAATCGGGTGCAGATAGCGTTAGGGTGCCGTATAGCAGGTCTACGTGGCTTTGCCCAAAACGGCCAAGATCCTGCGTGTGGCTTCTTTGCTGCGCAGATGTATCGAGATCACAGGTATAGGTAACGGTGAGCTTGGGGCGGTAGTCGTTACCGCCGATATCATCAGGATCCATGTCTGTGCCGCACAGTGCTACCCAATTCAATCCGTCATCGTTGATATCTAATTTCAGCATAAGCTGACCGTAATCATAGCTGTTGCCAATGGTTCGATCCATAAATTGCGTAATATCAAACGTGTAGGTGGTCGGAGAATTTTCCGATGGAGAACTCACGGCTTTATAATCGATCAGTAGTTCGGGGCGCTCTGAGGTAGCCGCATCAAATAAATCGGTGTTGGAGTCGGTTTCTTGGGTTAAAGCGTAACCACTTGCTGATCTGTGGCAAGGGGAGATACCATCGTCATCTTCATCCGAGCCCGAGGAAGATGCATCCGCTACCGCATAAAGCTTTAATACAGGATCTGCGTCATCCATGTAAATTGAGGCTTGCGTAAAAGTCAGCTCTGCGCTTTCAATATGCGCATGCGGTGGCAAGGAAAGCTCATCCCACGTAGGCATCTGGATCTTCAAAGAATAGTCGTTTACATTGCCATAAGTGTTTATGCTTTTGCCTACCGTGTGCACTGAAGCAGTTCCGGTATGAAGGGTGTTACCCTGCTTGGTGATAGTTTTCAAAAACGAGCCGCTGCTTACATTGATCTGGGGATCAATGGTAATGGGAAGCACGCGCTCGGGGGCGTTGATCCAATTACTGTCGGCTTGCACGGTAAATGCAATTCGCTTGCCGGACACCCTTTTCAGATCATAAAACACATCCTCAGACCGTGCGCCAAGCGCATCTACCATAAACGGTGCGGGAATTTCAAAAATTCTTTCCTGTGTTTGAGGGTCGAGGAAGTGTACGGCTTTTGTTTTCGTATCAAACGATACGGAAAGATTTGTACAGTCAAGCCAAAAGCGGTATCGGTGATTAGAACGTTGTTTTCTTATAATAATGTTCTCTTTGATACCGTCGCGGTTGACTGTGTACTCCATGTCGGTGTCGGGAAGGACATCGTCAAAGGTGAGCATTTGGTTGCTTTGCTCGTGCTGCGCATTGGTGTAACGCATTTTCAGATGCGGCAGAAAGCCGCCTTTTTCTTGAGTGCGGGGTTTTCTTACCGATACGCCGATGCTGTGACCGTCCTTTTCAATAAAGAACAGCTCGTTGTTTTCCCTCTCATTACTGAAACGGGCAAGAAATTTGCCGTTTTTGTTTTTAAAATAACGGTGATCCTTTGTTTCGATCAAGGTGTTATCTGCTTTTTCAAAAGCGGCGGTTTTGGGGTTGAAGACAAGATCCGACCCCGGGCAAAATACAGCCTGCTCGCTGCCGTCGCTCATGCGATAAACCTTGCGATTTTCCGTGCCAAGCGCTTTGATCTCTCTGATACGATGCGGTTTTGAGGCTTTATTTTGATGATCTTTTTCTGCAAAGCGGACTTCTTCCGCTACAGAATCGTTTTTTGAATACATTTTGTATCCTCCTTTTTTAATTAATTTCAGCCTTTTGGGGGCTGTAAAATTAATTTATCACTTAATCCGGACAGAAGCTGTCGGCTTTAAATGATATATTTTTTGTGGATCGAGAAAAATCCGCAAAAAATAAATAAAAAGGAGAAAAAATTATGATTTCTGCATTTGAAAGAATTAAAACACTTATGAAGGATGGCACTGATAAAAAAATCGGCATGCTTAATCGCTACGCCATAGGTGTAAAGGAGCTTCCGGGGCGAAGCTTTGCTTTTTTGTTTAGCACGCCTGTTTATTATCAAGGGGGTATGCCGATACCGGGTAGATTCTCCCAAAAGAAGGAGCTTTATTATTTTAAAGGGAGCAGCTGTCTGATTGAAATTACCCCAACAGGCGTTACTTTTCAAAGAGAGTGGGGAGATGCGTGTATTCGCTTTGAAACCGAACAGGAATTTGTGCTTGATGAGCAAAGGCGGTATTTGCAGTCAAAAGAAATGAAAATTTACCCCACATTTAACGGTATTGCCGTACACCAATATCATACACAAAAAACGGAGCTTGTTTTTGACACTACCATAAAAAGCGAGCTAAAGCCCAAAAGCAACGGTAAATATTTTGCATACAGAGTGGAAAAACTTAGACCAAGCTTTGTGATAAACGCCATGTTTGCGCAAAACACCGCGCAAACCGTGTTTAGTGGGGTAAGGCTGACATCAAAGAAAAAATCTGCCACACAGTATCAAATTACTATGCAGAGTATGGATGCCGCTGCTGAACATTTGGCGTGGGAAGCTAATTTTTACGAGCCAAAGCTGATTCATGATACTACTGTGGAAAGCAAAAGCCCTAAAGCCAATAATGTTTTTGGCGACGTTGCTTTTCTTGGCTCCACACGGGATTTTGGCACGCAATATTTGTATTTGCGATTTGATTATGATAAGCTCTCCGATGTTAAAACAACGGATATTACAAGGGTTACTTTGCATATTCCTTACTATGGAATCCAAGGCAATTCCTTTCAAGTCTCGGCACCGTTTGCTCGCTTTTGCAGCTTTGAATCCAATTGGAAAAATCGAATGGGTTCTATTGATTTGCCTGTCGACTGTACGATAAGAGAAGGAGTTGTTAGTTTTGATTTGTCAAAATATATGTTAACGGATAGAGGAAGTCTTATCGTGACAAATGGCATTGTGCTTCGCATGACCGAAAAAAAGGACTACGCAATTTTAGCAACGGCGGATAATTACCTCACTCCTCAAATTTTGGAATTTGAATATAAAAAATAATTCTAAATACATTTGAATCATAAAATAATATCGCTTTTTCAATAAACTCACTGAGTGTCGTGCAACAGTCCAACTTCGCTGTTGCGTCAGCGAGCTCTCGCGTGCTTTCCTTGATCCAAAGCGTAAATCGCTTTTTTCTTCTCCATCCATCATTTCTTTTTCTGCCATGTTCTCCCTCCTTTCAAGCGTCAAGTTATGGTGTTTCAGCCTCCAATCGAATGACCGTATTGCACGGCAATGCCGCAAGCAACTTGAGTTTGAAACATTGGCGCACCCTTCCCTGTGGGAAGCTTGTCAGGCGCGACAAATTCTCGCTGGGGGATGCCCATACAAAAAAACGGGTGCAAGCGTTTCTTGGACCCGTTCTTTTTGCTTCATGAAATCTGAATGCTTGCAGTGATAGGATCAATTCCTTTTGACATAGCGCGATCATTTGGCAGAAAATCGCAATATAACGGCAGGAATTGGAAGCTACAACTATTTACCGGATACACTTGACACACGTTCGCTACAATTCTCAAGCAGCTCCTCTACTATCTCGGATAAGTGACAGGAAAATACCTTCTGCTCTACAAGCAACGCATATATCCTTTTTGCGGTATCAAGATCATTGCCGAGTGATTTGATAAGCCACACACCCTCCTTTTCGGAAAGTGTGACAAAAAATTCGCGCGGCTCCTTGGGCATTACAAGCAGGCGATACGTGAGATCCTTTCGCTCCACACGCACGCTTTTTTCTGCAAGCGTGATCGATTTACATGAATGCTCCTTTGCACAAAACAAATTCTTCATTTCTCCTCCAAATGTTTAAGCATGATGAGCACAAAATCAGTATAGCACGCAAAAAACAACCAAAATTCGACTTGAACCCGTTGCGCAAGTCTTTTTTTGTGCAATATCACAACGATTTTGATCAAATATTGCAGAGAATTTTTTCTAAAATCGTTCTATATTCACATTTTTGGATTTTTATTACTATCATTTTCAAAAAAAGAGGTTCCTCTGATGCAATTTTGCATAAAATCGATATCGGTTTTCCCTTCTTGGTCAAAATGGAAAATATTTTGCATTGAAGTTTTTCACCGCCTATTGTATAATAAAAAAGAAAACCATGCGGGTAACACACACCCCTCACGGCTAAAAATATACAAATTGAAAAGATTTGAATGAATATGAGAAAAAAAGAATACAACCTTCCCAAAACAAAATTCAATCTGTCGCGCCCTGCGCGCATCATTCTTTTGTGCGGTGCTTTGCTCACGTTGCTTAATCTGCTTGGGATTTTACATACCGTTATGGCACATGCGCCGTTAACCGAGGCAGCGGCTGTATATTACGGCGGCATGCTGGAATACCCGATTGCCGCACTGATGATCACGATCGGAGGGGCTGCTTTGGCAGATATCGCCTACAAAAGGGATCATCCGTAGCCATCCGCACAAGCCGCGCCTTTTAAGAACAAAAGATCTCCCTACACGGGAGATCTTTTGTTCTTGTTAAAAAACATAGGCTACACAACCAAATACCGCCACGGGCGGTCGCGATCGGCTTTGTCGGCATATCCGATGCCGACGCGCGGCAGGGCGCAAAACGTGGGCACGGGCATGCCGTCATCCTCGATCCATATGCCGTTTTCGGGTGTGAGCGAAAGGCGATTGTCAGCGCAGGTTATACCAAGGCTTTTCGTCACGCGCCCGGGGCCGCTTGCACCCTCCACACCGCGTATCAGCACCGCCTCGGGGTGTCCCTCCTGCCCTGTTACCACGTTTAAAAGGCTATGGATGCCATAACAAAGATAGACATACGTAATGCCCCCTTGCTGATAAAGCGTATTGGTGCGCGGCGTTCTGCCCTTGTGCGCATGGCAAGCAGTATCCTCCTCGCCAAAATAACATTCGGTTTCGGTAATACGGCGGCGATACACCTCACCACCCACACGACGGCACAAAAGCTTTCCAAGCAGCAAGGGGGCAAGGTCTGTGGCGGGGCGAGTATAAAATTCGTTTTTTAAAATCATATCTAACCTTTATCCAAGCACGTCAAGACGAGACTTAGCGTGTGCGTTGCCTGCGTTTGCCGCCTTGGTGTAATATTTTTTAGCTTTCTCGTGATCCTTTTCAAAGGGAAATCGGCCCTCAAAACAAGCATCCGCTACCAAAACCAATGCCTCAACATAACCGTTTCCTGCCGCATTTTCATAATACTCTTTTGCCTTGGCAAGGTTTTTGATCACGCCAACGCCGTTTTCACAGCAATACCCCATATTGTAATTGATGCGCCCTCTGATAGCGCCGGGGCAAAAAGCAGACAGTAATTCGTTAAAGCGCGCAATCGCCGTGCGAGAATCCTGCGGCACACCGCGCCCCAGCAAATAGCACTCGGCAAGCATCGCTTTATCCTCGGCAGTGCTCCCCTGCGCATACAAGGTCGCCGCGCGTGCATAGTCCAACGGCACGCCGCGCCCATGATAACAGCAATTTGCAAAGCGTGTTCTGGCGATCACATTTTGGCGTATAGCCGCCATTTCATAGTAGCGCGCTGCCTTTTGGAGATCTACCGCGGCACCGCAGCTACCTGCCTCGTGCATATACGCAAGCGAAAAGAGCGCATCGCCATACCCACGCTCTGCCGCAACACCAAGCCAACGACGCGCCTCGCGCTCCGCCTCGGCACGCGCGGGGGGCTGAAGCTTAAGCGAGCACAAGCGATAGCAATCACCGAGCTTATACTGCGCCTGAACATCCCCTGACTCGGCGGGGGCTATCAGCTTTTCTGCCCACGCTCTTGCTTGCTCAACATCCTTTTGAAAGCCATCAAAGCCATTGCAATAATTCATGACCATATTAGAAATAGCGAAACAAGAGCCCAGCTCTGCCGCACGCAGCAGCATTTGCTTGGCGACGTCGGCGTTCTTGGTGACCGTAATACCAAGCGAATGATACAGCGATAAGTGGTAAAAAGCATCCGCTACACCGCAGTCTGCCGCCGCCTTGTAGCATTGGAAAGCACGCGCCTTGTCTATATCGATTCCCCAGCCACGGTCAAAGCAATGCCCGAGCATAACATTGGCTTCAACACACCCCTCTCCGACAAGCGCCGTAAAGGTCTCAAATGCAGCGGCAGGTTGAAACTCCTCACCGTCAAGCCCATAAAGCTGCTGTTGTGCACGCCTGTAGCGCTGTTGCCATACCTCTTCACGTGTTGGCTCGCAAGGTGCCTTGGATTCTATCACAGGGGAAGCGTCTTCCTGAGCCTGCGGCACTTCCGCCGGAGTGGGTGCAGGCACTTCGGGCTGCAGCTCTACCGCCTCAACGGGTGCAGGTGCTTCGGATTGCGGCGCTTTCGCCGGAGTGGGTGCAGGCGCTTCGGGCTGCAGCTCTACCGCCTCAACGGGTGCAGGCACCTCAGCTTGAAGCTCATTTTTCTTGCGTGCATGCGCTTGCTTGGCAGCGGCATCTCTTAGACGGTTTTCCTGCTTTCTGCGAATATCCTCCAGTTGCCTTAGTTGGATCTTCGCCTTATCATGACCAAATTCAGCCGCACGCTTCCACAATCTAACAGCTTGCTCCTTATCCTTGGGATAGCCATACCAACCTCTAAAATAAATCAACCCCATTTGATATAGCGCATGCGGATATTCGGCATCGGCAGCACGCTTTAAATGCTCAAGTCCCTTTGCCTCATCACGCTCACAGCCATGAAAACCGTACAAATAATTTTGGAACGCGGCATAATCCTCTTTTGCGTATGCCCAAGCATCAACGCGACGAAGAGAATTAAGCAGATCCTTCAATTTATCATCTCCCATAGCCACCAATTTTTCGACCCAAGGCAATGCCTTTGCGGGGTCGTAAAGCGGGTGCTTTTTATCCACATACCAAGCCGCCAAGTAAAGCATGGCGTTTTGATTGCCACCTGCGGCTGCCGCTTTTGCCCACTGCTCCGCCATGGAGTAAGAAGGTGCCGTACCTATACCTTTTTGATGCTTTTCAATCAGATCCAGCATCGCCAAGGCATGACCGCGCTCCGCCGCACAAGTGCAAAGTCTGAAGGCTTCTTGAAGTGCCGCCTCTGTACCTGCCTGCTCATAAAGCTGCGAGGCGCGGTAATAATCCTCGGCATTGTTTGTACGCACTGCCTCACGCTCCCGCCAATAGGCGGCACGCTCGGGCGAGGGCGCTGTGCCTTTTCCTTTGGCATACATATCGGATAGTATCATAAAACAGTCGGTAGAGCCGTGCCGGACTGCCAGTTCAAAATAACGCAGTGCCTCGCTGAACTGATTCAAACGGTAATAACAGCTCCCCAAACGAGGATAGGCGAAGCTCTCGCGCTGTGTTGGGAAAATATCGGAGTCGTTTAAAACAGCCTGAAAATGAAAAACAGCACTTTGCAACGCCTGCGGTGTATCGACGTTAAGATAAGCAACTGCCATAGAAACGTCAAAGGGATGCATGGCGCGCAGGGAGCAAGGCATTTTTTGCAAATAACAAAGCGCGGTTTCGGCACTTTGGGCAACACCTTTTCCCATCAAATAGCATTGCGCCACATACCAGTAAGCCTCCACGACCCCCGCCTCGGCGGCGACCAAAAGAGGACGGTAAGCCTCAGTACTGCTTTGATTATACAACGCCACACCGCGCAAATACTCCTCGTACTGTTGAGAAAGACTTTGCCACCGCAAATATAAGATTTGCTCCTTTTTCAAAAATCCACCCGGGATCACACCGTGAACGTTCCATCCGTCATCCCATCCTCTTGTACTGCCATAGGTATAAATGCGGATATCGGGACATCCGATAAACAGCGAGCTGCCCGTTTGCTTGACCGCCGCAGGGATACGAATTTCCTTCAAGCTCTTGCAATCCCCAAAGGCTCTTGTCCCAATATACGTTAAGCTTTTCGGCAAGGTGATATCCTTTAAGGCGGTGCACCCGTAAAAAGCAAATTTTAGGATCTCGGTAACCTCACCTTTCATGACAACCGTTTCAAGTCCCCGACACCCTGAAAAAGCATCGCTCTCAATATAAGTCACGCTTTCAGGCAAGATCACCTTTTTTAAAGCGAATTGACCTTGAAAAACCTCCTTTCCGATCACACGCACACCGTTGGGTACAGTAACGGTATCACTAGCAAATCCCGGCGGATAATAGCCCGTCAGCTTGTCCCCTTCCATTCGGAAAGGATTCACGATATTTTCAAAACTCATAACGATCACTTCCTATTCTGTTTAATGGCTATCACCCACAAACGAAAATCCTCTCGGCGGTGGCAGCATATTGGACATTTACAGCACCACGTGGCGCTTCTCCCTTTTTTTCAACTCTATTGTAACACCGCAAAAAAATCATGTCAAGAAAAAAGGCTTTGATTATCGACTTGATTTTTGGGATAACATCCTGTATAATAAAGGCAGAACCCCATATTTTATCGCACGGAAGGAGAAAAAAACATGAGATTGCAAAACAAAATTGCCATGGTAACGGGCGGCAGCCGCGGCATTGGCTATGCCACGGTAGAGGCTTTTTTGCGCGAGGGCGCAACCGTTGTGCTTTGTGCAAGCCGCAAGGAAACAGCTGAAAAGGCTGTACAGTCACTGAAGTCCAACCACCCCGATGCATGTGTTGAGGGCATTTATCCCGATCTTTCCAGCTTTGACGAGGTCAAATGCGCCGTTGACGACATTGTGGCGAAGTACGGCAGGATCGATATTCTTGTAAACAACGCAGGCGTTTCTGAAAGCACACCCTTTGACAAATACAGCACCGACGTATTTGATAAGGTAATGGATCTCAACGTAAAGGGCATCTACAACTGCTCAAAGGCTGTATGCGATCCTATGACCGCGCAGGGCTCAGGTGTCATTTTAAACACCTCCTCCATGGTCAGCATCTCGGGGCAACCCGCAGGCGTGGCGTATCCCACCTCCAAATTTGCAGTAAACGGCTTTACCCTGTCGCTGGCGCGCGAGCTCGGCCCGCGCGGTATTCGCGTAAACGCCGTAGCGCCCGGTATCACCGAAACCGATATGATGAAGGCTGTACCAAAGGAAGTAATCGAGCCGATGATCGCGCGCATCCCCCTGCGCCGTCTTGGCACGCCTTCAGACATTGCCAACGCTTTTGTATTTCTTGCTTCTGAGGAAGCATCCTATATCACGGGAGTTGTGCTCTCGGTTGACGGATTGATGAGGAGTTAAAATGGATAACAAGGCAATGTATAAGCTCTCTTACGGGCTGTTTGTGGTAACCGCGAAAACCGAAAAGGATAACGGCTGCATTACCAATACGGCAATGCAGGTCACTACTACACCAAACCGCATCACTTTAGCGGTAAACAAAGAAAATTTCACCCACGATATGATCGTAAAAAGCGGCGTTTTTAACGTTTCGATCCTTTCTGAGGAGGCGAGCTTTGATGTGTTTGAGCGCTTTGGATTTCAAAGCGGCAGAAACACCGACAAATTTGCCGATTACAGCGATTTTTCGCGCGCCGAGAACGGTGTTACGTATATCACAAAGGGCACAAACGCCATGCTCTCGGCAAAGGTGTTTGACACGGTTGATCTTGGCACGCACACATTGTTTATTGCCGACGTGACCGATGCTATGACCCTTTCGGATGTACCCTCTGCCACCTACGCTTACTACCACGCGCACATTAAGCCTAAGCCCAAGGCAGAAAAGCCCGTGGGAAAGACCGTGTGGCGCTGCAAAATTTGCGGCTACGAGGTTGAAGCAGACGAGCTGCCCGATGATTTTACCTGTCCGCTTTGCAAGCACCCGAAAGAGGACTTTGAGTGCGTAACAAATGCTCCCAAAACGGTATGGCGCTGCAAGATCTGCGGCTATGAGGTGGAAGCAGATGAGCTTCCCGATGATTTTACCTGTCCGCTTTGCAAGCATCCGAAAGAGGACTTTGAGAGGGTTGAAAAATAATCATCTTTTCATATCATAACCACCCGTCAAACGGGTGGTTTGCACTAGGGCTAAAAGCCCAATAGTACCGGCCAGCGGCTCAAGCCGCTGGCTTTCGTATACTCAAGCCTATTGCCTTTGCCACCTTTGCCGCCCTTGAAAGGGCGCTCGTAT
>JAFVOQ010000017.1 GCA_017505785.1 Clostridia bacterium | reverse complement strand
CGCAAAGCATTCTCGTAATATTCTAATGCTTCGTTATATTCGCCTCTGTCATCGCAACATTCTGCCATCCTGTAAGTGATAAACATGAAAGCATATAGAGCTTCATTAAACTCTTGACATGCCGCATCCCATTTCTCTTTTCCTTCCAATATGGACGCTTTCAATCTCTGATTCGAAAAACGAATATCGGGAATAATATCGATTGCCTTTCTCGCACTTTCAAAATCTCCTTTTGCTTTGTACGCATACGCTAAGAATTGACAAGCATCATATTTTATCGCTTCGTCTTTGGAAAGATCAATAATTTTCAACGCGATAGTGATAACTTCGTCGGGAGTTTCCTCGCTGTTCATAACATAAAGTCTGTTAATCAAAAGAATAACGTTATCAGGATATGTCTTCAGCCCTTCATCAATAATGTTTCGTGCTTTTTCCCAATCGGAGCTACGATATTTCCAGCTTTCTTTTGCGATAGCAAATGCTTTATCTTCAATTTCCTGCAAATTAAAATCGAAAAGAATGTCCATAGATACACCGAAATAACTTGCCAAAGCAGGAGCTAATGTTATATCGGGCAAAGCTATATTATTTTCCCATTTGCTAACCGCTTGAAAGGAAACGCCGATGCTATCCGCAAGCTGTTCTTGAGTAACTCCTCGCTGTTTTCTCAATTCTTTAATTTTGTTTCCAATATTCATAATTTCACCTCCGAATTTCAAGACGGCGCCTGCCCTGTGCTTTTATTATATCACGGCAATCTTTTTTTGACAATAACTGCATAAACGAGATTTTTCAACTGTAGGTTGAAAAGCAAAAACGCATCACCAATATAGATGATGCGTTTTCCTGCTTTATGGTAGACACCCCAACGGGGTGATTTTTCTTTTATTGTTCAGGGTTTTTGGTAACCTCAGTAAAGGTTGTAGCAAGCCCTGCAAGAGATTGCAGCTCCGACGGGATAATGATCTTTGTTGCCTTGCCGTCGGCGACCTTGGCAAGTGCCTCAAGGCTCTTGAGTGTGAGGACCTCTTGACCGGGCTTTACGGCGTTCAGCATCTTAAGGCCGGCGGCGGTTGCCTCCTGCACCTTGAGAATTGCCTCTGCCTCACCCTCTGCCTCGCGGATCTTTACCTCGCGCTCGGCCTCCGCACGCAGGATAGCCGCCTGCTTCTCTGCCTCGGCGTCAAGGATCGCGGACTGTTTACGGCCCTCGGCAAGCAAAATAGCGGAATTCTTTTCACCCTCCGCACGCAGGATCAGCTCGCGGCGCTCGCGCTCCGCCTTCATCTGCTTTTCCATTGCGTCTTGAATTTCACGGGGCGGAATGATGTTTTTCAGCTCTACACGGTTGACCTTGATGCCCCAAGCATCGGTGGCTTCATCCAGAATGGTGCGCATACGCGTGTTAATGGTATCGCGCGAGGTCAGCGTGCCGTCAAGGTCGAGCTCACCGATCATGTTACGGAGCGTGGTAGCCGTGAGATTCTCAATGGCGAAAATGGGGTTCGTTACACCGTAGGCATAAAGCTTGCAGTCGGTGATCTGATAATACACGATCGTATCGATCTGCATACGCACGTTATCCTTGGTGATAACCGATTGCGGCGGAAAATCAACGACCTGCTCCATAAGGTTTACCTTTTTACTGATGCGGTCAACAAACGGGATCTTCACGTGAAGACCGTTTTTCCATGTTTCGTGATAGGAGCCAAGACGCTCCACCACATAAGCGTGTGCCTGCGGCACTACGTGAATGTTGGTAATGATCGCAATCAGGATCAAAACCAAAATAATGCAAATCGCTATAATAAGACCTGTCATACGTATTCTCCTTTTTATTTTTATTTCACGATCAGTTTTACGCCCCTGATCTCGAGCACCTCTACCTGTGTGCCGACAGGAATGATGCGATCAGGATCCTTGGCACGTGCCGACCAGCGAAGACCGTGAAGCTTGACCTCTCCGCGCTCGCAAATGTTGGAGATCTCCTCGGTTACAAGTGCGATTTCGCCAATCAAGGCATCCACGTTGGTTTTTGTGTTTTTGTTTTTAAGCAGCTTTTTGCAAAGCGGTCTTGTGGAAAAAACCAACACAAGTCCTACGGCCACAAACACAAGGATCTGAACGGCCACGGGCACCTTGAGAAAGGCGAGCACCATAGAGATCAGCGCAGCAGGAAAAAACCATATCGCAACAAGATCCGAGGTAAATGCCTCTGCAAGCAATGCCAGCGCCAAAACAGCGATCCAAAAATACGGCATCCGTTTCCCTCCCTTCGAACAAAAATAATTGTCTTTTGTTCTTTTTCAGTATATCAATTTTAATCGTTGCTGTCAAGTTTCAAAAAAGCCAACGAGGGGTGAACGCGGGTGATTTTGAAGTATTTTTGACAATTACAGTGCACTTATATTCTTTTTTTGAGCAAAAATACACTTTTTGCTTTTTCTTTGAGAAAAGCCGCCCTTTCGGGCAATGCCGAGTGGGTGGCTTAATGTTAAATGTTAATATAGACCCTTTTTCCCGCACAAGCGGCGGTGCAAGAGCTGCACCCACCCCAGCGGCAGAACCAAAAGTGAGAGCACAAGGGTAAAGAGCAGCTCGTGGGCGGTAAGAGGGACTGTGCGCAGCACCGCGCCGCCAAGGTACACGAATGCGATCTGTACCACCGCAACGGCACACATAATGAGGATAAATGTGCGGTTTTTCCGGAGTCCCGTTAGCATACGAACGCGATCGGTGCGCGCATTGAAGCAGTTGAATACACCCGCAAAAATAAAGAGTGCAAAAAATGCGGTCAACAAGCACAGATCCCCCTCCATGTCGCGATAGATATCGCGTATGGCAGGCAGCTTTAAAAACAGGACCGAAAGCAGCACCGTAGCCACACTGAGAAACGCAATGCGCCCTGCAATGGCGCGTGTGAGGATCGGCTCGTCACGCTTTTTGGGCGGCTCCTGCATGTACTGCGGCAAGGGTGCCTCGCCCGCAAAGGCAAGCCCCCCTAACGTATCCATAATGATGTTGATCCAAAGCATCTGCACCACGGTAACGGGCGCATCAAACCCGATAAAGGGGCCGATGATCGAGATGCCCACCGCGCAAAAATTCATAATAAGCTGTAACGTGATGAATTTTCTAATACTTTTAAAGATCGTGCGACCGTAGAGCACCGCGCGGCAAACAGATGCCAAATTGTCATCCAATATCACCACGTCCCCCGCTTCCTTTGCCACCTGCGTGCCACTCCCCATGGCAAAGCCGACATCGGCACTCCGCAGGGCAGGCGCATCGTTGATGCCGTCGCCGGTCATGCCGACCACAAGCCCAAGCTCCGCCGAAAGCCGCACCAATCGGCTTTTGTCGGCAGGCAACGCTCTTGCTATTACAGCAAGGCGCGGCAAGATCTCCTTCACAGCCTCGTCATCAAGGCAGGCAAGCTCCTTGCCATCAAGGCAAACGCCACTGCCTGTCAAAATGCCGCAATCACGGGCAATGCGCGTTGCGGTATCCTTGCCGTCACCCGTCATCATCACCACCTGCACGCCCGCGCGCCGCAGCTCAAGCACCGCATTACGCGCCTCGGGGCGCGGCGGATCGGTAAAGGTAAGTGCCGCGAGCAGCGTGAGATCGGTGCCGAGCCCATTGCGCGGAAAGGTGGCAGCTTCACAGAGCAATATCACGCGCTCCCCCTGCTTCATGCGCTCTGCGATCCGCGCAAAAAAGGCGGCCTTCTCAAAGGACGTCACATGAAGGTGACCCACGCGCGCACCCGTCACAAAGGGCATCAGCTTTTCGGGTGCGCCCGAAACAAACACGCGCCCGTCGGAAAGTGCTGTGGCGGCATATTTGCGTGCACTGTCAAACAAAAGTCTTTCTTTTTGACAAAAATCGGGAACCGATGCTGAAAGAAAGGCGGTGAGCAGGGCTCTGTCGGTGCTGTTTCCGCCAAGTGCCACGGCGCGCCCCTCACGCTCCCCACGCGTGGCACTGTTGTTGGCTACGGCGGCAAGTGCCAAGATCTCTGCCAGCTCCTGTGCCTCGCGCTTGAGCGTGCGATAATCGGCGAAATCTCCCCGAACGGTTAAAATGCGACTCAGCGCAAGCTGACCTGTTGTAAGCGTACCCGTCTTATCGGTAAATAAAATATTCATACTCCCCGCCGCCTCAATGCCTGCGGGCTTCCGCACCAAAACGTGATCCTTTGTCATGCGGCGGATATTAGAGGAGAGCACCACAGCGATCATCATGGGGAGTCCCTCGGGCACTGCCACGACCACCACGGTAAGCCCCAGCATGAGTGCATGTAGTAGCAGCTCAAGCAAATACGGAAAATTTCCAAGGCGCGCCATGATCTCACTACCCACAAAGCCCGCATCGATCACCAGACGGTGAAACAGAAAGGTAAAAACGCAAACAAGTGCCGCCGCATATCCAATGCAGCTGATCTGATGTGCAAGCCTTGACAAGCGTGCCTTTAAGGGGCTCTCTCGCACCTCGCCCTGCAGCTCGCCCGAAATGCCGCCGAGAAAGGTCTTATCCCCAACCGTCAGCACCTCCATTTCGCCCTCTCCCGAAACCACCACAGATCCCGCAAACAGACTGCTTGGTGCTGCGGGATCTGCCACAAAACGACCGCCTACGGGGTGCTTTTCTGCCTCTCTGCTCTCGCCCGTGAGGGCCGATTGATCGACCGACAGCTCCCCCGACACAAGCATGCCGTCAGCAGGTATTTTCTCACCTGCTGAAAGCAGCACGATATCCCCAACGACCACATCCGCCACATTGATTTCGCGCACGCTCTCGCGCCGCACGCGACAAAGAGCCGTACCGCACATCTCGCAAAGACGCGCAAACGCCGCTTCGCTCCCGTATTCTGAGAGCGTGGAGATCAGCGTGGCAAGAAACACCGATATCGCAATGCCTGCCGTTTCAAACCATTCGTGCGTGCGTAAGATAAACAGCAAATTTATCGCAAGCGCGGCAAGCAACACCTTGATGACAGGATCGCCAAGATTGGCAAAAAAATGCCGCCAAAAGCCGGCACGCTTTTTGGTGCTGATCACATTGGAGCCGTATTTTGCACGCGACTGTGCCACTTCCCTCTCGGTAAGGCCCTTCCTTTTCGTTCTCGTTTCACTCACTTTTTCACCCTCCTGCACCTGTTATCTCTTCAATCCTATGCGGCACTTGCGTGAAAAAGAAGAAAAAAACACAAGCCGACGCACACGCTCTCGCGTGATGCGCCGACCTGCGCCGACAAAAATTCTTTAATGCTTATAGGTTTCGTGACTGATCACGTCACCGTCAAAGATCTCCTGCTCACCGAGCAGATCACACAGCACCTCGGCAGTATGTCCAAGATCATGCGTGATAAGGTTTAAGCGCAGCACGTCGTTTTCCTTGATCGCGCCACCCGTGTAAAAGTGCTTGTCTGCTTTTTCGGTCTTCACAGAGAGCAGGGTGCAGGAGGGCGGCCAGAGGATGTCGCGCGGTTGCTTGCCTATGGCAAAGCTGCCCGGATTTGCCTCTACGGTAACGTCCACCACGTGTCTGTCCTTCCCCCTGTTTTCCTTGTGGATCTCGCGCTCCATTGCAATTTCGTTGATCGAATTTGCGCCCAACACCTCTACAATGACGTAAGAAACGAGAACCGCAAGCAGTATGGGTAAAAGATTTCCAAGCCCCGAAAAGACCTCAAGGGCAAGTGCCATTGCGGTTAAGGGCGTACGCACCGATGCCGCAAGGAAGGAGGTCATGCCGATCACGACCATGAGTAAGAAATGCTCCTCGCCAAGCACACCCATGTTGATCAAAACATCGGAAACCACCGAGCCGATCAGTGCACCAAAGGAAAGCAAGGGGGTAAACAGACCGCCCGTGGCACCCACGTCGTTTGCAAAAATAACGAGTGTGGAGCGCAGCACCAAAAGCAACAATGCTACATACCATGCCACACGGTGCGCGAGCAACGCTTCGATCAGGTGGTGGCCTGTGCCAATGCCCTCATAGTAAACAGAGCCGATAATGGCAACCACGGCAAACACGGGCGCAACCTTGAAAAACAAATGCACGTTACCAAGCTTTTTGTGCAGAAGACCGCGCACGGCGTGCGTAAAAGCACCAAACACATAGGCAAAGCCACCGCACAAAAGCCCTACGGGCAGGGCGACCCAAATGAGCCACAGGGGTAGATGCGCCGAAATGGAAATGTGAAAGAGCGCACTTTCCTTACCGAACAAATAGCAAAGCAATTCAAGCGTGCCCATGCCACAAAGCACACTGCTTGCCGAGGACATAATGAGCAAGGGGGAAAAGCGTCTGTGTCCCTCCTCAAGTCCGAACAGGATCGCTGTTGTCGGCGCGCAGATCGCGGTAGCAAAGCCCGCAGTTGCACCACTCGTCATCAGATAACGCTCCCAGGCGCGGTGCTTTTTGCCCATAATGTGCGTCACGCCACTGCCAACCGCCGCACCCATTTGCACGGCAGGCCCCTCGTCGTTGCCAAGCGGAATACCGCACAAAAAGGAAAGAAGTGCCGAGGTAAAAACAAAAATAAGATTGCGAAGCCAGTGAAAGGTAATAAGCCCACGAATAAGCGCAACCGCAGTTGGGATACCGCCACCGCTTGAGCGTGGCGAATAAATTAAAAAGAAGGAAACGGTAGCCGCAACAAGAACGGCTCCCAGCACCACAAGCGGAATATACTGCGGATTTTCCCCCGCGAAGCGATAGATCGCCTGTGAGATCTCGATCACCTTCTCTGAGATCACACGAAAGGCAAATACGATCATGCCCGTGATCACACCGGTAACACCCGCAAATACCACGCAGGGCCATATGACGTTTTGAATTTTATGCTTGATCTTTTTTTCTTGCACAGTCCCCTCCCCCGCCTACGGCGGTATCAGACGGTAGTTTCTAATATCGTATATCGTATTATACTCTTTTTGTCAATTTATGTCAACCATATCATACTCATGTTTTATATATTTTGCGCGCTTTGAAACAAAAACACACCCGTGCGGCAGTATTCTGCCACACGGGTGCAAATGTAAGCATTTTTATACCTGTCGCTTCGTTGCTTTTGCCATTTCACAAAGTCCAGCCAGCGGACACGACTCACAGCGCGGAGCACGCGCGGTGCACACGTCACGCCCAAATTGCACAATGCGGTGGCAAAAATCACTCTGCTCGGCAGGCTCCACCAGCTTTACTAAGATGCGCTCCACCTTGGTAGGGTCCTTCAGTGTGGTAGGGTACATGCCCAGCCGACCGCAAATACGGATACAGTGGGTATCCGCGACAATGGCGGGCAAGCCGAATATGTCACCGCGCAGCAGGTTTGCGATCTTTCGCCCAACACCGGGGAATTTTAACAGCTCCTCCATATCCGAGGGCAGTTCTCCACCGTAAGCTGTCAATAGCAGCCGTGATGCATCTATAATGTTTTGCGCCTTTGTGTGATACAGTCCGCAGGGGCGCACGATACGCTCCACCTCGGCAAGCTCCGCCTCGGCAAGTGCCGCGGCAGTGGGATAACGCTCAAAGAGCTCGCGACAAACGATATTTACGCGTGCATCGGTGCACTGTGCGGAAAGCCGCCCCATCACCAACAGCTTAAACGGATCGCCCCCTGCCTCAAGGGCGCAAATCGCCTCGGGATATATTTTTTTGAGCGCCGCTACGATCTCGCGCATACGTTCTCTTTTTTGTTTTTCGGTCATGCGAGCACCCCCTTTTATCCGCCATTCAGTATACCATAGTAAGGCGAAAATTGTCAAATCTTTTTGCGCAAACTTTCAAGGGAATACTTGACAAAAGAAATTGTGTTTGCTATAATAACGTGGTAGATAGGATTCTCCTCTACTCTTTCGGGATGTAGCGCAGTTGGTAGCGCGCCTGGTTTGGGACCAGGATGTCGCAGGTTCGAATCCTGTCATTCCGACCAGCGGCAAGTTGCCGCCCCCAATCATCGGGGAAATGCGGCATAAAATCCTTGCCACCTATCGCGTCGGCGAAGCAGACTTTTCGGTTTCGCCTACCACGGAGGCGTAGCTCAGTTGGTCAGAGCGCACGGTTCACATCCGTGAGGTCATGGGTTCGAGCCCCCTCGTCTCCACCATACAAAAAGCCCGCCATTCGGCGGGCTTTTTGTATGGTGCGACTCGGGGGGCGAGAACCCTCTGCAGCCGCAAAGCGGCGGCATGGGGCAAGTTTTGCAAAGCAAAACTTAGCTTTTCAACTGCTCCGCAGTTGAAAATGACGAGCACCCCGAGTCTGCGAGCACCCGCCATTCGGCGGGGGGCTTTTGTGTGGAGCTGAGGGGGAGCATATCGTATTTTACCTCCAAATTTACACTTCTTTTGTATTTTCGGTTGACAATTCCCTCATTTTAGTATAAAATTTTAACAGATCATTTTTTGAGGTAGCTACATGATTTGTAATTCTATTTTAGACGCACTTGGCAACACTCCCCTCATTCGCCTTTCGCGCATGGCAGATCTAAGCGGCGCGGAGATCTTGGTGAAATTTGAGGGGCTAAATGTTGGCGGATCGATCAAAACACGCACGGCATATAACATGATCTGCGCGGCAGAGCAGGAAGGTCTGATCAAGCCGGACACGATCATTGTGGAGCCCACCAGCGGAAATCAAGGCATTGGCCTTGCGCTTGTTGGCGCGGTGCGCGGCTATAAGACCAAGATCATCATGCCCGATTCTGTCAGTGAGGAGCGCCGCAAGCTGGTGGAGCACTACGGGGCAGAGGTCATTCTCATTCACGATGCCGGCAATATTGGTGATTGCATTGAGGAGTGCCTGCAAACGGCACTGCGTATGCAACGGGAAGATCCTCGCGTGTTTGTGCCTCAGCAATTTGAAAATCCCAACAACGTGGATATTCAAAGAAGGCAAACAGGCGTTGAGATCCTCAAGCAGGTAAACGGCCCTATCCACGGCTTTTGCTCGGGTATCGGTACGGGCGGCACGATCACGGGCATTGGTGAAACCTTAAAGGATGCCAACCCCGATATAGAAATATGGGCAGTTGAGCCCGAGCACGCGGCGATCCTTTCGGGCGGCTCGATCGGCACGCACCTGCAAATGGGCATTGGCGACGGGCTTATTCCCGCCATTCTCAACCAAAACATTTATAATGACATTTGCATTGTAAAGGACGAGGAGGCACTATCCACCGCCAAACGGCTTGCCAGTGAGGAAGGCATTATGTGCGGTATCTCCAGCGGCACAAACGTGGCAGCAGCGATCAAGCTTGCAAAAAAGCTTGGGAAAGGCAAAACCGTGGTAACTGTGCTACCCGATACTGCAGAGCGTTATTTTTCAACCCCGCTTTTCGAATAAAAGTTTTAAAAACTTTTTTGAAAAATACTATTGACAACCCCCTTTTTGTGTGCTATAATACCGAAGTACGCCGAAAGGGTATGTGCGGCACTAGCTCAGTTGGATAGAGTGCCTGGCTACGAACCAGTAGGTCGAGGGTTCGAGTCCCCCGTGCCGCGCCATAAAGAAAAGCTCCCACCTTGTGTGGGGGCTTTTCTTTATCGTGTGATATGGGGGTGCGAGAACCCTCTGAAAGGTTCAAGTAAAAGCGCGAGCTCTTGATAGCTTTGGAGAACCTTTCCCTGTCGCCTCGGCGACAGAGATCGAGCTCCCCCGTGCCGCGCCATAAAGAAAAGCTCCCACCTTGTGTGGGGGCTTTTCTTTATCGTGTGATATGGGGGTGCGAGAACCCTCTGAAAGGTTCAAGTAAAAGCGCGAGCTCTTGATAGCT
>JAFVOQ010000016.1 GCA_017505785.1 Clostridia bacterium | reverse complement strand
TGTTGCAATCTGTGAGAATAATGTGATCTCTGCGGATTCACAAGGAATAGGCAAGCCCGCTTGCGCAAGAAGCTGCATTGTGCCAATCGAACGCAAATATACGGTTTTACCGCTTCCGTTGTTTCCAAACACCAACAAACCACCGTTATCTTTCCCAAGTATAAAATCGTTGGGTATTACATCGGGGGGAGTTGACTTGGACACCACCAGATAAAGATCGTATAGTTTTTTGACCTTTATACTTTGATTTTCCGAGAATGTTGGATAGCAAACAGGCATTTTCTTTTTCGTTAAAGTCTGCACATATTTGAGAGCCACATCGTAAAAGATCAATTCACGATCAATCGGACCGTATTTTTCAAAGATCTGCTCGGATAGTTTCCCAAATATTCCCGAAAGATCGGACAATGCTGAGATCCCAAGACGCTCATACCATCCGTCTATTGTAGGGACGAAGCGCTGACAAGGATATGCAGTTCCAACTGCATTCTTAAAAAGCGAAAAGCCTTTCTTTTTTAGCTCCGGATCTGTCACGTGAATATATCTGTGATCGATCAGCTCATAAGATTCAATACGCCCCTCATCGTTCATGGCAAACTTGAAATCCCAATATCCGCCTTCACTGAAATTCTCATACTTGGAGCAGAAAGTGATCAGTTTGATGAAATCGGGACATTCATATATTTCCTTGCAAGAGGAATACAGACTTTTTAATCCATCGGATTTCAATTCATATTTCTCTAAAAGCTCGCCGTATGCCTTGATGAATAGCAGAGCACGTTTTAAGCAAAGCGCCTGCGCTTGCAGAATGTTTTTGGCAGACGAAGAAGAAGCCGTTCCCGTTGCATTCAGACGAAATTCGTCCCTGCCTGCCGTCTTTTGCGTGATCCGCAGTTCCTCGAAGCGTGTGGATAACGATATGAGCTGTTCAAGCAAAGTGGGATTGTTTTCGAAATCCTTAATAATCGCTTGACGGTACAGAATTTCATTTTGATCGTTGGTCAGATCCGACACCACGGAAAGAAAATATTCACGCTTCTTGACGTCGGCACAAATATGTGAGAAGGAACGGTCAAGCGAGAGGTGATACAGAATTCTGTCGGAGATCGGTTTGACGTAATTCTTGCGCTCGTTCAAATACAAAATGCTAATTGCCATGACCGCACCTCCTTGCAGCTAAAGAGTCTTTATCAAGGCGATACTTTTTGAGTATATCTGATGCATACGATGACGCACTTCCTTTAGACCTCACAATACGGAAGGTACGCTTGTTAGCATCCGACAAATCTACCTCTGCCGAGAGGATCGGATAATCAAGCGACATAACCTCGTGGAAGTGGGTAACGTACAAACCAAATTGTTTGCTTTCCGCGATTTTTGCAACGGTGTCAGTAAGCAAATCAAATCCACGCTTGTCATCGGTGCCGCTAAAGGTTTCATTAAAGAACAAAAACGCTGCCTTGTTTTGGGCTTTGGTCAACATTTCCTCGGTGCGCATTTTTTCCTCATCAAGCCTGCCGGTATTGTCAAAACGCTCATCCCTCGGAAAATGCGAGAGGACGATATCAAACGGATATATCTCGGCTTCTTTTGCAAACACGGGGCATCCGGCAAGGAACAGTATTAAATTGATACCGACAGCGCGAAGATATGTGGTTTTGCCGCCGCCATTTGCGCCAAGCAAAAAGTAGAAAGGTTCATTTTCGGTGAAATCTGCATCGTTGGGAACGATGTTTTCACAGTTTTTTGCCAAAAGAGAAATGTCGTACAACTTTTTCGCCGCGTATTTGGGCGTGTTCGCAATTTTCGAAATGCAGTGCGGGACACCGATCCCCATTGCACGCTGTATCAAGTTCCGTATCTCCAAAAAGAATTTTATTTCGGGAATGTATATGGTCGGTTCGTAAAAATCAATGTCGGCGTATTTTGCAATCTCGGCTTCAATATGTGCGACTTTATCCGCATAAAGGTGGCACATCGCATCTGACAAGGAAAGGTTGATTTTGATATTTTGCGGTTTTCTTTTGGGAATGGGGAAGCCGAGAGCTTCGGCACACGCAGAAATACTGTCAAATTCACTCACTGCGTCATAATCGGGTGTGAGCCAATTTTTATCGCCAAAGGACAAAAGCCCCGTGTTCATTTCTTGAAGCAGCTTTTTTATCTTTTGTACCGATTGCTTCATATGGGCAAGTAGTTTCTTTTTTTCATCAGATGAAAAATAATTCGCTATGTCCGCAAACAAATCTCCGAGGTGATGCACACAAGCAAGCAATTCGCAGGAACCGATATAAGACTCCAGCACTTCCACTTGACGATAATATTTATCAAGCATAATCTTGGCATCCTTTAACAGCTGTAACGCTCGCTCGGTTGCACATAGAACGGAAAGCGCATTTTCCACACATGCCAAATTCTCATTTTCATCAAGCAGAACAAACAGTGCATTACGGCGCACGATCTCGCTTTGCTCGCAGGGATGCCGTAACACAGCAGTTGCGTGCGCACTCAAGAGCTTATCAAGCTGCAGATCCGAAAAGAGCGTATTTGGTAATAAATCTGTGTTGCGGTTGTGTAGCAATCGCGGTGCAATCTTCATAAAGCACTCTCCAATTCTCCTAAAAGTCGAGGTAAGGAATCAATCTCCATCCCGTTTACGATCTCGCCTGCGCCTACGATTATCTCGCCACCGTGATGCGGTTGTCGCTTGAACTCCATCGAAACAGGGTTGACCAAAAGAACGCGTCTTGGCGTTTTGATTTCCCATTCATCTCTGTATTTATAGCGAAAGTTATAGACGGGCATAGGCTTGGGCTTTCCGTTGATCGGAAAACGAATACCGGTACCATTATATGAAAGCAGTGCTATATACCTGCGGATAAAGTACTCGCCGTTTTCTTTCATGACCAAAACCGACAACCTTTTCGGTATACCAAACAGTTTAATTGCAAACACCTCGTTTGCGGTTTCTATGTAAAGATCGCATTTTTTTGTGTGCTTATTTCCCAAAAACCAAAACGGATGTGTCGGATATAATTTATATTCTTTTCTGTGACAAAGCTTACTTATTTTGCTGGCGCATTTCAATCGCTTAAAAAAACAGCGGATATACGGGAACAATATAATAAAGGCAATAATGCCGATCAACACACACCAAAATTCCATTTACATATCCTTCTCTCGGTAAGTAGTACAATAAACGGTGTTTTCTAAGCACCACGGGATAAAAATCTTGCGTAATTTAATTGGAAGCAAGTCCAAAAGATCATTTTGGATTGCTTTCACAGTGTTATTTTTCTTCATACCAGCCCTTGGCGCGTTCAAGGGCTTTGTGCCACCCATAAAGCAGCTCTTGGCGCTTGGGGGAGTCCATTTCGGGCGTATAGCGCGTTTGGGGTGAGAACAGATGCTTCGCATCCTCTAATTTTGCATAGCCTGCACCTATTGCCGCGGCAAAAGCGGTGCCAAGTGCGGTCGCCTCTGTACAGGAGGGAAGCTCAAGCGGTAAATTTAGGATGTCGGCTTGGAATTGCATTAAAAATCTATCCTGCACGGCACCGCCGTCACAGCGTATCAGCACAAGGGGTACTTGGGCATCCTTTTCCATTGCGGTGGCAAGATCTGCTACCTGATAGGCAATGGCTTCCTCAGTGGCACGCACGATATGGGCGCGTGTGGTACCGCCTGTAATGCCGATCATCGTGCCCGTGGCGTAAGGATCCCAATGCGGGGCTGCAAGACCGCTGAAGGCAGGTACAAAATACACACCGCCGTTGTCGGACAGGGAAAGTGCCATAGGTGCGCTTTCCTTGGCAGAGGTGATGATACCAAGCCCGTCGCGCAGCCATTGCATGGCAGCGCCTGCGATATAAACACCACCGTCAAGCGCATAGGTGCGTTTTCCGTTAAATTGCCAAGCGACTGTGGTAATGAGCCCGTTTCCCGAGCGCACGGGCGTATCTCCCGTGTTCATCAGCATAAAGCAGCCTGTACCGTAGGTGGTCTTCAGCATACCCTTTTCAATACAGCCCTGACCGAGCAGTGCCGCTTGCTGGTCATTGAGAAGCGCGGTGATCGGTGCTTCAATGCCAAGGAAGTTGGCAGGATCGGAAATGCCAAACACGCGTGCACTGTCGCCTACTTCGGGCAGGATCTGCGGATCAATGCCGCAAATGGCACAAAGCTCGCTATCCCACGTGCCTGCTTCGATATTGTATAGCATGGTGCGTGAGGCAGTGGAAGCATCGGTCTTGTGCGCTTTTCCACCCGTGATGTGATAAAGCAGCCAAGCATCCATGTTGCCTGCACGCAAGCGATTTTGGCAGTATAGTGCCTCGCATTCGGGCACGTTTTGTAAGATCCATTCGATCTTGGTGGCACTGAAATAGCTGTCGGGGGTAAGAGCTGTTTTGGCGCGGAAGAGATCGCCGTACTGCGCGCCAAGCTCCTCGGCACGTGCGGCAGTGCGCCGATCCTGCCATATAATGGCAGGATAAACAGGCTTGCCCGTTTCGCTATCCCACAGGGCAACGCTTTCCCCCTCGTGATCAATACCAATGGCAAGGATATCTGCGGGTGCGGCACACGCCACAGTCATTGCCTCGCCAACCGCCGCACATGTCGCATCAAAAATATCCGTTGGATCATGCTCGACCCAACCTGCCTTTGGATAGTATTGCCTTATTTCGCGGTAACCGCACGCTACGGGCGTAAAGCTGCGGTCAAAAAGAAGCGCAGTAACCCCCGTTGTGCCTTGGTCTATTCCCAAAAAATATTTACTCATAGTTTAAACAGTTGCGTTTAAATGCGCAAGGAGTTCGGGCAATTCACCAAGTGCTTCGATCGTGTGGTCAGGCTGTGTGCAGTTGGTGGGGAAGGGCTTGACGTAGGGGATCCACACCGCAGTCAACCCGGCCAGCTTTGATCCCTCTACATCGTTTGTGGGGTGATCGCCCACGTACATCGCCTCGGCGGGCGCAACGCCCAGCTCTTGACAGATCGTATGATATGCCGAGGCATGCGGCTTGCCCTTGGGCAGTGTGCCGGAAATGATGATCTTATCAAAATAGGGTGCAAGTGGGGTGTTATTCAGCTTATCGGTTTGATTTTTTTCGCTGCCGTTGGTCAGCATGCCGATCAGATACCCTTGCTCGCGCAGAGTCTTAAGCGTAGACAGCGTATCCTTCCAAAGCGTAATGGTGCGCGGCTGGTGGGTTCTGATCACCTTCATGTATTCCTCGTATGTAGGTGTTTTCTTAAACACGCCCTTTGCTACCTTTTCCTTGTATACATCGGGCCAGCCAAGGGGATAGGCGCCGTCCTTGTCTGCCTGCTGCATACGCGCGAGCAGCTCCTCGTCAGAGAGCTCATCGTTAATAAATTCAGCCATATCACGCTTGAACGGTGCAAGCATTTTGGCGTAGCTGGCATCTCTGTCATATAGGGTGTGGTCAAAATCAAAAATAACGGCTTTAATCATTTCCTTGGTTCTCCTTCGTGCTTTTGCTTTTTCGTTTTACCCCCGATAGGGGATTGTGTGACATGGCCTCCTGCATGCTGGCACTGCTCACATGTGTGTAGATCTGCGTGGTGTTGAGCTGCTCATGCCCGAGAATATCCTTTAGCACGCGCACGTCAACCGCGCCCGTTTGGTACATCAGTGTGGCGGCAGTGTGGCGCAGCTTATGTACCGATAAGCGGCGCTCACCAAGCCCTGCCATGTCGAGGTATTTATATACCATCCATTGCACAGTCTTTACGCTGATACGGTTGTTTTGCCCACTTAAAAACAGTGCTTTTTCCTTATCCGATCTGCCGTTTTTCTCTGCAAGTCGGATGGGCAGATATTCGGCGAGTGCTGCTTTGCAGGCCTCGTTTAAATAAATAATGCGCTCCTTGGCACCCTTACCCGTTACGCGCAGAGATTGCATTTCGCGGTTGATATCATTAAGATCAATGCCGCATAGCTCAGATACACGCATCCCACAGTTAAGAAACAGCGTGACAATCGTATAATCACGTACAACGTTACGGGAATTTTTATCGTTTTTTATGGTATCAAGCAGCAGGAGCGATTCCTCAAGAGAAAGAAACTTGGGCAAAGTTTGCTTGCGCTTGGGAGATTCAATATCGGCGGCAGGGTTGGTATCAAGCTGCTTGGTTTTGGTCACGAGATAGCGGTAAAACATACGTATCGCAACCAGCTTTCTTGCCTTAGCTGCCCATAGATTTTTGCGAACCGAACCCGTGTACTGTAAAAACGAATAGATCTCTGTGGTGCGGATCGAGCCGATGAATTTGAGGTCAAGTTCGCTAATGTCAATGGTCAAAAACTCCTCACCCTCAAGATCAACTCCCTTACGGCTTGCTACCACGTAGCGCAAAAAGGTGCGCAGATCAAGCAGGTATTCCGAAACGGTTTTCGGTGAGCAGTTTTGTATGCCGGATTTATATGCTGCAAATTCCTGTACCAAAGGCGGCAGCTCACGCAAGGGTACTGCATATTGATTTTTCATGGCTGCTCCTTTCCTTCGGCTATAGTGTCGATTGCGAAAAAATTATAAAATATTTGGCTTTTATATTGAAATATCACCTGTATTTCGGTATAATAAGGTATATTGTTACAAAAAAGGGGATCTACATAGTGAAAGAATTTTTTAAAAAATATGCCTATTCCGCACTTAAGCTTTTTGTAAATCAGTTTGCCATTGCACTCTTTGGTCTTGGCATGGCGTTTGTCAGTGCATATGCCGATAATTTGAAGCTGCGCGTTGCCACGAGCATTGGCGCGATCGTATTTTACCTCTTTTTGCTGTACGCCCATATGTGGGAGATCGGTGCAAAGGACGGGATCTCCGCCGAGGCGCGCGGCACCTCCCGTGGGCTTTGGCGCGGATTTGCCATCGGTGCATGTGCCAATGTGCCAAATATTTTGCTGGCACTTATCATTACGGTAACAAGCCTTGCCAAGGTGGCGGGGGGACTCGGTCAAGCGGCAACCTCGGCTGCGCTTATGCTTGAGGGTATGTATTTTGGCATTTTGTCAGTCCCTGTGGGCGGTGTTGTGCTCTCGCAGCACGTATGGTCTTATTTTGTCATCACCCTGCCTGCGATCCTTGTTTGCGGTCTTGCGTATATCATCGGCAGTTACAATTTACACGCTACCAATATTTTAATACCAAAAAACAAAGATGTCAAGAACAACGGCCGTCCCCAATAAAAAATATTTTAATTTATAAGACTAAATAATATAAAAACCTCTTTTCTGCCTGCCAAAAGCAGGGTGGAAGGGAGGTTTTTTGTATAACAAGTTATTTTTTGGCAAATGATTTTTACAGAACCCCATATGTTACAATTTATTAACTGTGTGTTCACAAAATATACAATATCTCGTGCTACGATATCAATTGTTGCAAAATGCAGTATTGAAAACTACATAAAACGGCGAAAAATAAATTTTAAAATGGAGAAAACAACAAAATGAAAAAGCTTGCAAAAATTATTCGTGGCATAACCGTGCCGCCCGCCATTGTGACCGTGCTCTTTATTTTGCTGTATTTTCTTCGTGACGATGTGATTCCAACCCTCCCGGATCTCGCATTTTCTCTGTTTTTCTTGGCAGTGGTTCCGGTGCTTGCATACCCGTTGCAGGCAATCGTACCCGCCTTTCGCCCCGAGGGGCAGAAAATGAAGCGAAAACTGGCATTTATCCTCTCCATTATGGGGTATATTGCCGCATTTATCGTGAGTATCTTGCGCGGTGCCGTGCCAAATCTTGCGTATATTGATGCGGTCTATCTTTGCTCGGTTTTGGTGCTTACAATTCTGAATGTATTTACACCGTGGCACGCAAGCGGTCATGCATGCAGCATTGTCGGTCCCATTGCCTTGCTGGCATGCTTTTTTGGCTGGGGAGCGATCCTTGCGGGTGCTGCGGTCATCGCACTCTCCTTTTGGTCGTCTGTCTATTTAAAGCGTCATACGGTGCGCGAATACTTGCTTGGCGCGGCTTCTCCCTTGCTGTCTGCTGTGGCGATGTATCCGCTGTTTATGCCAACATTTTAAATGTAGGTGCCTCAAATGCATTGCGCGCATTTGAGGCACCTCTTTTGTCGGAAACCCAAATATAGGCTTTTAAAAGGGCGGAATTTTTGCTTTACTTTTAAATATAACTGTGTTATACTAAATCATATCAATACAAAAAGGGGTGATGATATGAGCGAGGGTAAATTTCAGCTGAAAAGTAGCTTTCAGCCAACCGGCGATCAGCCGCAAGCGATCAAGGCTTTGGTTGAGGGATTGGATGCAGGCATGCGCTATCAAACCCTGCTTGGCGTTACGGGATCGGGCAAAACATTTACCATGGCAAATGTCATTGCCAATGTCAATCGCCCCACGCTGATTTTGGAGCCAAACAAAACCCTTGCGGCACAGATCTGCACGGAAATGCGCGAGTTTTTTCCCGATGCCGCGGTTGAATTTTTCGTTTCGTATTACGATTATTATCAGCCCGAGGCATATATTCCGGGCAGAGATATGTATATCGAAAAGGACGCCTCGATCAATGACGAGATCGACCGCCTCAGGCACAGTGCCACCTCGGCACTCCTTGAGCGTCGTGATGTGATCATTGTGGCAAGCGTTTCCTGCATTTATTCGCTTGGTGACCCTGAGGAATACCGCAGTTTGGTGATCTCCTTGCGTCCCGGTATGGAAATGAGCCGCGATACGCTTTTAAAACGTCTTGTTTCCATACAGTACGAGCGCAGTGACCTGAATTTTCAGCGAAACAAATTTCGCGTGCGCGGCGATACCGTAGACATTTACCCTGCGGGGTACGGGGAAAATGCAGTGCGCGTTGAATTTTTCGGCGATGAGATCGAACGCTTAACGGAATTTCGCGCCGTGACGGGTGAGGTCATTCGCGATCTTAGATATTTTGGCGTATTTCCAGCTACCCACTATGCCGTTTCCGCCGATAAGCGAGAGGCGGCGCTTGCCGAGATCGGTGCTGAGATGCTTGACCGCGTTGCTTTTTTTGAGAGTGAAAACAAGCTTCTTGAGGCACAGCGCATTGCCGAGCGCACCAAATACGATATCGAAATGCTGCGTGAGGTGGGGTATTGCTCGGGGGTAGAGAACTATTCGCGCGTGCTTTCGGGCAGACCTGCAGGCTCTACGCCTTATACACTGCTTGACTATTTCCCCAAGGATTATCTGCTTATTGTTGACGAGTCACACGTGATGCTGCCGCAGGTGCGGGGCATGAGTGGCGGTGATACCGCAAGAAAGAAAAACTTGGTGGATTTCGGTTTCCGCTTGCCCTCGGCATACGATAACCGCCCCCTTTATTTTCATGAATTTGAGGATCGTGTCGGCCAAGCCATTCTGGTCAGTGCCACACCTGCCGAATTTGAAAAGCAAAACTCCACACAGGTGGTGGAGCAGATCATTCGTCCCACGGGCTTGCTTGACCCGGAAATTGACGTACGTCCGATCGCGGGGCAGGTGGATGATCTTATGGGTGAGATCCGCACACGAGCCGCCAAGGGTGAGCGCGTGCTCGTGACCACCTTAACCACCCATATGGCAGAGGATCTTACGTCGTATTTTGAGGAAAACGGGATCCGCGTGCGCTATATTCACCATAACGTAGAAACCATTGAGCGCATGGAGATCATACGCGATCTGCGCGTGGGTAAGTTTGACGTTTTAGTGGGCATCAATCTTTTGCGCGAGGGCTTGGATCTGCCCGAGGTGTCGCTTGTGGCGATCCTTGATGCCGACAAAGAGGGCTTTTTACGCACCGAAACCTCGCTGATACAAACAATAGGCCGTGCCGCGCGCAATGCCAAGGGCAAGGTTATTATGTATGCTGACAGCGTTACCAAATCTATGCGTGTGGCGATCGACGAAACGCGCCGCCGCCGTGCGCTACAAGATGCTTACAACAAGGCAAACGGCATCACGCCCAAAACCATTGTCAAGGGCGTGCATGATATCATCGATATCGGTAAGGCAACCGAGGAAACGGGCGGCAAGGGAAAGAAGAAGCTCACAAAGACCGAGCGTGAGAAGCTCATCCAAACCCTTACTGCCGAGATGCGCGATGCCGCAAAGCGTCTTGAATTTGAGCAGGCGGCGTTCCTGCGTGACAAGATCAGGGAATTACGAGAAAACAAGGAATTGTAATATGGCAAATGAGCTTATTTTAAAGGGCGTGCGCGTCCACAATTTAAAAAATATAGATGTTACCATACCGCGCGATAAGCTGGTGGTGCTAACAGGGCTTTCGGGGTCGGGTAAATCCTCGCTCGCGTTTGATACCATTTATGCAGAGGGGCATCGCCGCTTCGTTGAGTCGCTTTCGTCTTATGCGCGTATGTTTTTGGGGCAGCTTGACAAGCCCGATATCGATAGCATTGAGGGGCTGTCGCCTGCCATTTCCATCGATCAAAAGACGACCTCGAAAAATCCGCGCTCCACGGTCGGCACCGTCACCGAAATATACGATTATCTGCGCCTTTTGTACGCGCGTATCGGCGTGCCGCACTGTCCCGTGTGCGGTAAGGAGATCCGTCAGCAGTCAAAGGATCAGATCGTTGACCGTATTTTGGCACTTCCCACAGGTACACGCTTTATGGTACTGGCACCTGTGGTGCGTGGGCAAAAGGGCATGCACGAAAAGGTGCTTGCCGATGCAAGAAAAGGCGGCTACGTGCGCGTGCGTATTGACGGCAGTATGTATGAGCTTTCTGAGGAGATCAAGCTTGACAAAAACAAAAAGCATACCGTTGAGGTGGTGGTAGACCGCCTTGTTTTGCGCGAGGATATCAGGGCGCGCCTTGGAGATTCCGTGGAAACCGCGCTCTCGCTTGCAAGCGGCAATTTGCTTATCGCCCCCGTGGCGCGTGAGGGAGAGGAAGCTCCCGCCGAGCTTGCATTTTCCGAGAATTATGCCTGTGAGGAGCATGGGATCTCCTTTGGGGAGCTGGAGCCGCGTATGTTTTCCTTTAACAGCCCACAGGGTGCATGCCCCAAATGCGCGGGGCTTGGACAAATGCGCCGCCTTGCGGTCTATAAGCTGATTCCCGATGACCGCCTTTCACTCTCGGAGGGTGCAATTGCCGTAAACGGCTTTAAGAGCCTGACTGCCGAAGATGGGTGGAACGGGCCTTTGTTTGCCGCGGTGGGTGAGAAATACGGCTTTGCCATGGATACGCCCGTTGGTGAATTTACCAAGGAGCAAATGGATGCGATCCTTTATGGCACAGGTGAGGAAAAATACCATGTGGTGCGTTATTTCGGCAAGGAGCCGCACGAGCAGGTGGTAAAATTTGAGGGGCTCGTCAGAATGATCGAGAACCGAATGAATATGGGTGGGAATGAATATTACGATGATTTCATTGAGGATGCACCCTGTCCCGAATGTGGGGGGAAGCGTTTGTCAAAAACAGTGCTTTCTGTTACCGTTTGCGGCAAGAATATCGATGATTTTTGCAATCTTTCGATAAAGGATGCGCTTGAATTTGTGAATGGACTTGCCCTTACCGAAACAGAGCAAGCCATTGCCAAGGAGATCCTAAAGGAGGTGCGTGCACGCCTTGGATTTCTGATCAGTGTGGGGCTTGATTATCTCACGCTTTCGCGCCGTGCGGGCACGCTTTCGGGCGGTGAGGCACAGCGTATCCGCCTCGCGACCCAGATCGGCTCCTCCCTTATGGGCGTGCTGTATATTCTTGATGAGCCGAGCATCGGGCTTCATCAAAGAGATAACGGCAAGCTTATTCGGACACTCCAACGCCTGCGTGACCTCGGCAATAGCGTGCTTGTGGTAGAGCACGATGAGGAAACCATGGAGGCGGCGGATTTCATTGTGGACATCGGTCCCGGTGCCGGTATTCACGGCGGTGAGGTGGTGGTAGCAGGCACACCTGCTGAGGTAATGCAATGCGAAAAATCGATCACAGGTGCATACCTTTCGGGCAAAAAGTCAATTCCCGTGCCAAAGGAACGTCGCCGTGGCAATGGCCATGTGCTTTCGGTGCGCGGGGCGCGTCAAAACAACCTCAAGGGCATTGACGTGGATATCCCCCTTGGTGCTCTTGTTTGTGTCACGGGTGTGTCGGGGTCGGGTAAATCCTCGCTTGTCAACGGTATCCTGTATCCGTATCTTGCGCATAAGCTAAATCGTGCCGCCACATATCCGGGCCCACACGATAAAATTGAGGGCGCGGAGTATCTTGATAAGGTCATTGACATCGACCAAAGCCCCATTGGGCGCACACCGCGCTCCAATCCCGCTACCTATACGGGGCTGTTCAGTGAAATTCGCGAGTTGTTTGCGAGAACACCCGATGCACGGGCACACGGCTATAAAAGCGGGCGCTTTTCCTTTAACGTAAAGGGTGGGCGGTGCGAGGCGTGCGAGGGCGACGGTGTTAAGAAGATCGAAATGCACTTTTTGCCCGACGTGTACGTCAAATGCGACGTTTGCCACGGCAAGCGCTACAATCGCGACACGCTGGATGTGCTCTATAAGGGAAAGAGCATTGCCGATGTGCTTGAAATGACAGTAGAGGAGGGGCTTTCCTTTTTCGAGGATATCCCTTCTATCAAGCGCAAGCTTCAAACGATGTTTGACGTAGGGCTTGGCTATATCGCCATTGGGCAGTCCTCCACAACGCTTTCGGGCGGTGAAGCACAGCGTATTCGCCTTTCCACCGAGCTTTCAAAGCGCAGTACGGGTAAGACGATCTATATTTTGGATGAGCCGACAACGGGTCTTCACAGTGCTGACGTTGCCAAGCTGATTTTGATGCTACAGCGCCTGGTTGATATGGGGAATACCGTGCTGGTGATCGAGCATAACCTTGACGTCATCAAAACCGCTGACCACATCATCGACCTCGGTCCTGAGGGTGGAGAAGGGGGCGGCACGGTGCTTGCCACGGGCACGCCCGAGGAGATCGCAAATGTTGAACACTCCTACACGGGGCAGTATTTAAAGAAATGGCTTGAGAAAGGAAGGTGATTTGCAATGGAATTTGTAGCAACCTGCCTTTTTGGGCTTGAAAAGCAGCTTGGCGAGGAGCTGGATGTCTTGGGACTCAAGCGCATAGAAACGATAGACGGGCGCATAACCTTTCAGGGTGAGATGCTCGATATTGCCCGTGCCAATATGCGCCTGCGGTGTGCAGAGCGCATTTACATCAAGGTCGGGGCTTTTCCCGCACGCAGCTTTACCGAGCTGTTTGACGGCGTGAGGGCACTCCCGTTTGAGGATTATATTGGTGAGGTGGATGCCTTTCCCGTCAAGGGGCACGCGATCAAAAGCACGCTTTTTTCGGTGCCCGATTGCCAAAGCATTGTCAAAAAGGCGATCGTGGAGCGCCTGCGTGCCGCGCACGGGGTCACGACTTTGCCCGAGGACGGTGCGAAATATCAGATCGAATTTTTCATATTTAAGGATATCGCCACACTGATGATCGATACCTCGGGTGTCGCGCTCCATAAGCGCGGCTACCGCCCTGCGGCGGGTGCTGCGCCCCTTAGAGAAACGCTTGCTGCCGCAATGGCACTGACCGCGCGCCCCCGTACTGATACGCTTATTTGGGATCCCTTCTGCGGCTCGGGCACGATCGTCATTGAAGCGGCGATGATAGAAAAGGGAATATCCCCCAACACGGGGCGAGTTTTTGCGGCAATGGACTATGATTTTCTTGATCACCGCATTTGGCAAAAAGCCCGTGAGGAAGCCGAGGATCTTGTCAAACGTGATGAGAAAATAGAGCTTTTCGGTTCGGATATCGATGAGAAGGTTTTACAGTATGCAAGGGAAAACGCGGCACGCGCGGGTGTTGCCGACTGTATCAAATTTTTCCAAAAGGATGCTCGAAAAATTGAAAAGCCGGACCGCCGCGGCACGCTCATCTGCAATCCGCCCTACGGCGAGCGTATGATGGAGCTAAAAGAGGTTGAGGCACTTTATCGCGAGATCGGCAAGACCTTTGCCACCTTCGACCCTTGGCAAATGTATGTGCTTACCTCGCACCCCCAGTTTGAGCGTTTCTTTGGTCGCCGCGCCGACAAAAAACGGCGCCTCTTTAACGGCATGATCCCCTGTGATCTCTACCAGTATTTCAAACCGAAATTTTCGAAAAAATAACACACAAACCCGAAAACAGCGCACAAGCACCGTAGGGGCGTCTACAAACCGCTTGCGGTTTGTGTGAAGAAATCGCGTTGCGATTCTTCGTTTCACAGAATCGCCCGCAAATCAAAACCGTGTGATTCACAAACCGTCCTTGAAAATCGCATCTCAGAAAACAATTTGATTTTTAAAAAAGGGAGGCGAACGGCGAACCTGCTTTATCGCAGGTCGCCGTTCGCCTCCCTTTTTGCTGTAATTAAAATTAGTGCATAAGGCTGTACTTTTTTGCATCTTTTCATTTTTCACCACTTGACATTTCTCTACAAAAATAGTATAATATTAAACTGTAAATTTATATTTAAAGGAGTCCCCAATGTCCGAGAATTGCATAGGGCGTGGCACACCTACCCTCGCCCTTGATATGTCACCGTATATAGATGCCGTTCGCGCCTTCACGGGCTCGAAAGCGAAAAAGCCGCGCTGCTTTGTTTTAACCTTTGGCTGTCAGCAAAACGTGGCGGATAGCGAAAAGCTTGCGGGCATGGCAGAGGATATGGGCTATGAAATTGCAGATGCACCCGAGGGGGCAGATCTCATTTTGGTAAATACCTGTGCCATTCGTGAGCATGCCGAGCAAAAGGCACTTTCGGTAGTGGGGCAGTATAAGCACCTAAAAGAGAAAAATCCCACGCTTGTCATCGGCATCTGCGGCTGTATGGTGGCGCAGGAGCACCGCCGCGAGGAAATTAAAAAAAGCTATCCTTACGTGAGCTTTGTGCTTTGCACCTCCGTCCTTTACCGCTTGCCCCAGTACCTTTGTGAGGTGCTTTCGGGCGGTAAACGCATTTTGCGCGGTGAGGAGGAGCATACGGTTGCCGAGGGCGCGCCCATTCGGCGCGAGAGCACCTACCGCGCAAGCGTTAGCATTATGTACGGGTGCAATAATTTTTGCTCCTATTGCATTGTGCCCTACGTGCGCGGGCGCGAGCGCAGCCGCGAGCCTGCGGCAGTGATCGCCGAGGTAAAGGATCTGGTTGCCCGTGGCTATAAGGATATCACACTGCTTGGTCAAAACGTCAATTCCTACGGTAAGGATCGCACCGATGGCTATGCCTTCCCTCAACTCCTTGCCGACCTTGACAAAATAGAAGGGGATTATACGCTCCACTTTATGACGAGCCACCCGAAGGATGCAACACGCGCGCTTGTTGACGTAATGGCACAAAGCCGCCATGTGGCACATAGCTTCCATTTGCCCCTGCAAGCGGGCAGCGATCGCATCCTTACTCTCATGAACCGCCACTACGATCGCGCAAAATATCTTGATATACTTGACTATATGCGCGAGAAAATGCCCGATATTTCCGTTACCTCGGATATTATTGTCGGCTTTCCCACCGAAACCGAGGCGGAGTTTGAGGAAACGCTTGAAATGCTGCGCCGCGCGCGCTTTGATATGATCTACTCCTTCATCTACTCACCGCGAAAGGGTACACCCGCGGCGAAAATGGAGGGGCAGATCCCCCACGATATTTCCGCCGCGCGCATGAATCGCCTACTCGCACTGCAAAATGAAATTGCAGAGGCTGCAAACAAAAGGCTTCTTGGCAAAACCGTGCGCGTGCTTTCGGAGGGCGTAAGTAAAACCGATGCTACCACCTATACGGGTCGAACCGATCAAAACAAGATCGTGTTTTTTAAGGAACCCGTTTTGGAGGGTGAATGGGTGCTTGTAAAAATAGATCGCGCCGCCGCCTTTGCGCTGTGGGGCAAGGTTGAGAAATAATTTTAGGGAACATTCCACCACCGCGTCATCCTGAGCGTAGTCGAACCCGAAGGGCGACGGCTATGCCGTCGGGATCTCGGTGGCAAAAAATCATGAAACAGGAGAACAGAACATGGAAATTTTTGAGCTTGCCGCTGAGCTTGGCAAAAAGCTGAAGGAGGATGCGCGCATCAAGCGCCTCGATGCCGCACGTGAAGCATACGAGGCTGATGAGAAGATCGTAAACCTTTCTATGGAATACGCCGTGCAGCAGCAGGCGCTCCAGCAGGAGGCGGTAAAGGAGGATAAGGACGAGTCCCTTATTGAAAGCCTTAATGCGCGCGTGGAGGAGATCTATAACGAGATCATCAGTATGCCCGCATACGTTGAGCTTGAAGCCGCGCAAAATGAGGTCAACGATCTGATGAACAGCGTAAACAACACCATAAATGCACAAATGATGGGCGAGGAGCAGAGTGGCTGTACGCATAACTGCGCCACCTGCGGCGGCTGCCACTAAGGCTGCTTGCGATACTGCATAAAACTGTAGGGGGGGTTCCCTCCCATCACTCCTACGTAAATCTCAAAATCTCACAAAAGGAGAGCTGACTCATGACACCGATGATGGAGCAGTATTTTGAAATCAAAAACAAGTACAAGGACTATCTCGTATTTTACCGTCTCGGTGATTTTTACGAAATGTTTTTTGACGATGCCAAGCTTGCCTCGCGCGAGCTGGAGCTGACGCTCACGGGCAGAGATTGCGGCGAAGCAGAGCGCGCCCCCATGTGCGGCGTGCCCTTTCACAGTGCGGAGGGGTATATCGCAAAGCTGATCGCAAAGGGCTACAAGGTTGCTATTTGTGAACAAATGGAGGATCCCGCCAAGGCAAAGGGGTTGGTAAAGCGCGACATTGTGCGCATCATCACGCCCGGCACACTGCTTGAGCCCGGCATGCTCACCGAGCAAAAAAACAACTATTTGTGCGCCGTTTGCCACGGCGAGCGTTCCTTTGGTCTTGCCTTTGCCGATGTTTCCACTGCGGAGGTGTTTGTAACCGAGATCGCGGGGGCAAACAGATCGGCACGGTTGCAAAGTGAGATCGGCACCTATCAGCCGAGCGAGGTCATTATAGATCTGCCCCGTGAGGCGTGTGCCGAGCTGGCGGACTTTATCACGGGTCGCGTGGGCTCCATGCTGTCGGCAGGTGAGATCGATCGCTTTGCCTTTGAGAATGCTTTGCAAAATGTAAAAGAGCAGTTTGGCAACGTTTTGCCCGGTGGGCTTGAGCATTCGCGCACCGCTATTTCGGCGGCAGGCGCTTTGCTTGACTATATCAGAGATATGCAACGCAGTGATATTGGCTATATCAAGACATTGCACGTTTACACCGACGGGCAGTACATGGATATGGATATCAACACGCGCCGCAATCTTGAGCTTTGTGAAACCATGCGCTCAAAGGAGAAAAAGGGCACGCTTTTGTGGGTGCTTGACCGCACAAAAACAGCCCCCGGTGCACGCCTCTTGCGTTCCTATATCGAGCATCCGCTTCTCTCGGCATCCGAGATCGCCAAACGCCAAGGTGCGGTTGGTGAGCTGTTTGGAAATTATATGCTGCGTGAGGATCTTGGCGCACTGCTTTCCTCGGTGCTTGATCTTGAGCGTCTTATCACGCGCATTGTCTATGGCACGGCAAACGCCAAGGATCTGCGTGCTGTTGCCACCACCGTTGCAGTGCTGCCCGAGGTGCGCCGCCTGCTTGAAAATTGCCGGGATGCCGAGCTCTGCCGTATTCGAGAGGAGCTGGATGATCTTACCGATATTCACGCGCTTATTGACAGTGCCATTGCCGAAAATCCGCCCTTTGTCATTCGCGAGGGAGGGATGATCCGCGAGGGGTACAGTGCTGATGTCGATTATTTGCGGTCTGTGATGAAGGACGGAAAATCCTGGATTGAGCGCGTGGCAAACGAGGAGCGCGACAAAACGGGCATTCGCACACTGAAGATCGGCTACAATAAGGTCTTTGGTTATTACATCGAGGTTTCAAAATCCTTTATCGATCAGGTTCCCGATACATACATCAGAAAGCAGACTCTTACCAACGGTGAACGTTATATCACCGAGGAGCTAAAGGATATGGAGGCTACCATTTTGGGAGCCACCGACAAGGTATGCTCGCTGGAATATGAAATTTTCCAGGATGTCCGCGCCAAGGTTGCCGCTGCGGGGGAGCGCATACAGCGTGTCGCCACGCGCCTTTCCGAGCTTGATGTCTATCTTTCCCTTGCCGATGTGGCGGCGCGAAACAAGTACGTTTGCCCGGAGGTGGACAGCAGCGATGAGATCCTCATCAAGGACGGCAGACACCCCGTGGTCGAGCAGTTTGTGAGAGATACCTATTTTGTCCCCAACGATGCCTTGCTGGATACGGGGGCTAACCGCGTGATGCTTATCACAGGTCCCAACATGGCAGGTAAATCCACCTATATGCGACAGGTGGCACTGATCGTGCTTATGGCACAGATCGGCTCCTTTGTGCCTGCCGCAGGAGCGCATATCGGCATCGTGGACAAGCTCTTTACCCGTGTCGGTGCCTCTGATGATCTTGCCTCGGGGCAGTCCACCTTTATGCTGGAAATGAACGAGGTTGCTTATATTCTGAAAAACGCCACGCGCAAGAGCCTTATCATTTACGATGAAGTCGGGCGCGGCACCAGCACCTTTGACGGTATGAGCATCGCGCGTGCCATTGTTGAATATACCAACAGTCAAAAAATCGGGGCAAAAACGCTGTTTGCTACACACTATCATGAGCTGACCTCGCTTGAAGCCGAGCTTTCGGGCGTTGTAAACTATAATATTGCCGCTAAAAAGAGGGGCGATAGCATCACGTTTTTGCGTAAGATCGTGCGTGGCTCAACCGATGATAGCTACGGTATTGAGGTAGCTAAGCTTGCCGGGCTTCCGAATGAGGTCATACGGCGCGCTAAGGAGGTGCTTGCCACCGTTGAGGAAACGGCAAAGGCCCTTGCCAAGCCCGATATCGCGAATACTAAGCCCACCGATGATACACTGATCACCATAGAGGATCAGATCAATGAGCAGGTAATTGCCGAGCTGCGTAATACCGATATCAATACGCTCTCACCCTATGAGGCAATGACGTTTTTGTTTGATCTGAAAAAACGCTTACAGTAAGATTAGGAGGTAACCCATGGGAAAAATCAACGTGCTTTCCTTTGCCGTTGCCAATCTCATCGCCGCAGGCGAGGTGGTGGATCGCCCCGCCTCGGTCATTAAGGAATTGCTTGAAAATGCCATTGATGCGGGCGCAACGCGCATCACGGTTGAAATTCAGCGCGGCGGCATTACCTTTATGCGCGTGGCGGATAACGGATGCGGCATGTCACAGGAGGATCTGCCCGTTGCCATTCGCCGTCACGCCACCAGTAAAATAAAGAATGCAGCCGATCTTGACGGCATTTCCACGCTTGGATTTCGCGGCGAGGCGCTTGCCGCCATTGCCTCGGTTTCTGACCTGCGTATTATCACACGCACTGCCGATGCGGAGTTTGGCACCTGCCTTTCGGCAAAGGCGGGCGAGGTGGTGGATATCACCGAGCAGGGCGCGCCCGTCGGCAAGACCGTGATCGTGGAAAACTTGTTTGGCAATGTGCCGGCACGCCGCAAGTTCTTAAAAAAGGACGTGTCAGAGGCGATTGCGGTTTCTACCTATGTTGAAAAGATCGCACTTTCACGCCCGGATATTGCCATTCGCCTCATTATTGACGGCAACATGAAGCTGGATACCGCAGGCGACGGCGCGCTGAAATCGGCAATGTATGCCGTGTTCGGCAGGGATTTTGTGGGGAAGATGCTTCCCGTTAGCGGCAAGGGAGAGGGTGTTTCGGTGGAAGGCTTTATCAGCCGCCCCGATCACGTGCGCCCCAAGCGCAATTACGAAAACTTTTTTATCAACGGCAGATACGTAAACTGCCGCACTGCGGCAGCGGCACTCGAGCAGGCATACGTTTCCTTTTGCCCACCCGAGCGCTTTCCTTGCTGTGTGTTAAATATTACGATCAATCCCGCAGCGGTTGACGTGAACGTACATCCCGCCAAGCTTGAGGTCAAGTTTTCCAATGAACGCCCCGTATTTGAGGCGGTTTATTCTGCCGTGCGCACCGCACTTGAAAATGATGCCACGCGCCCGGAGCTAAAGCTCAAAAATACAGCAGTGCCCTCTGCCGCCAATGCCTTTGTGCCGATCGAGGAGGGAAGAAGGGAGAGCCTCTCGGCGCGCCAGATCACCATTGATCACGCACCGCCAAGGTCTGCTACTCCCGCCTTTTCGCACATGAGCGCGGCAGAATACGCCAAAAAGTATAGCAAGGGAGCTGACACGGTGCGGCTTGCTTCGCCGCTTCCGTATCACCCCCACGGTGGTGCTTCGGTAGCGACAACGCAAAATACAGCCGAAAGACCGATCTACACTTTTTCGGCAAATAAACCCAATGTAGGGGCGATTCACGAATCGCCCGCGATCCCCGAAAAACCCAATGTAGGGGCGATTCACGAATCACCCGCGATCCCCGATGCACAATATACGCAAGATGCTACCGCCCCCCTTACCGCCGCACCCGTTTGGCGTATCATAGGCGAGGCTTTTTCGGCGTATGTCATCGTGGAATGTGACGATAAATTATTACTCATCGATAAGCACGCCGCGCACGAGCGCGTGCTCTTTGAGGAATTGCGTGCGCGCATGAGGGAGCGCACCGATGCCACACAAATTTTGCTTTTGCCCCTCTCTCTTTCGGTTTCCCCCGAGGACGCGGCACTGCTTGAGGCATATCGCACCGAGATCGAGGCTGTTGGCTTTGCCTTCACGCTGTCCACCTATACCGTAGAGGTCAGCGAGATTCCCGAGGGGCTAAAGCCGGGGGAGGCGGGAGAGCTGCTGCTGTCGCTCCCCGTAACGCTTGCCGAGGGCACGGGGGATGCCAAGCTCGCGCGCGACATTCTCTTTGAAAGGGCACTTTACCAAGGTGCCTGCAAGGCAGCGATCAAGGCAGGGCGATCCTATCCGCCCGAATACGTGGAGGAGCTTGTCAAAAAGCTGATGTCACTGCCCGATATCACCGTGTGTCCACACGGACGTCCTGTTGCAATGGTGCTCTCGCACGCACAAATCGATCGGCAGTTCAAGAGATAAGCTACACAATACTGCGTTGCTCCTCAAAATCGACCTCGCCGAGCACCAAGCTCGCCGTCGCCCGCTTTTTGCGGTGCGCCTTGTCTTGCTTCTCTCTTGAACGCAGGCGAACTTTTTATGCTATAAATCAAAAAATGGGTCAAGCTGTATTCTTGGCTCCGAAAGGAATATACTATGTCAAATTACGAGGTAAAGGCGCGCGACGGGCGCGCCCGTCGCGGTGTGCTCCACACCGTGCACGGGGATATTGAAACCCCCGTATTTATGAATGTTGGCACGTGTGCTGCCATTAAGGGCGGTGTATCCACCGTTGAGCTTGAGGGACTCAACTGTCAGGTTGAGCTCTCCAATACCTATCATCTGCATTTGCGCCCGGGTGACGGGCTCATTCGCGATATGGGCGGACTGCACAAATTTATGAACTGGAAAAAGCCGATTTTAACCGATAGCGGCGGCTTTCAGGTCTTTTCGCTTTCCTCACTCCGTAAAATTACAGAGGAGGGCGTGCACTTTGCCTCGCACATTGACGGCAAGCGTATCTTTATGGGGCCTGAGGAGAGCATGCAGATCCAATCCAATCTCGCCTCAACCATTGCCATGGCGTTTGATGAGTGCATTGAAAACCCCGCGCCCTACGAGTATGTAAAGCAGTCGATCGCACGCACCTACCGCTGGCTGGTGCGCTGTAAGGCTGAAATGGAGCGCCTGAATAGCCTGCCCGACACCATAAACCGTCACCAAATGCTTTTCGGCATCAATCAGGGCGGCGTTTATGAGGATCTGCGTATCGAGCATATGAAACAGATCGCCGAGCTTGATCTTGACGGGTATGCGATCGGCGGCCTTGCTGTGGGCGAGGAAACCGAGGAGATGTACCGTATCATTGATGCGGTAGAGCCCCATATGCCTGAAAACAAGCCGCGCTATCTTATGGGCGTTGGCACCCCCTGCAATATCCTTGAGGCGGTGCACCGCGGCGTTGACTTCTTTGACTGCGTCATGCCCTCGCGCAATGCGCGCCACGGCAGTCTTTTCACGTGGCAGGGAAAAATTACGCTGATGAACGCCAAATACGCGCGTGACGATCGCCCCATTTCCGAGGGGTGCCAGTGTCCGACCTGTAAGAATTACTCGCGTGCCTACGTGCGCCACCTCTTAAAGGCAAAGGAGTCGCTCGGTATGCGTCTTGCCGTCACGCACAACCTGTATTTTTACAATGATCTCACGCAAAAGATTCGCGATGCACTGGACGGCGGCTACTTTGAAAGCTTTTATCAGAAGTATCGCACGATCCTTGGCGAGCGCCACCCCGACTAAAGGGTGAGCCAATCGGTCATACTGAATGTGAATGAAATCCTTTAGATCTTTCAAAAGGGAGAATATATGATAGCAAAAGAATTACTCGGCGATCTCTTGTCGGTCGCCGTATCCACGGGCGGTGATTTTGCCGAGGTGTTTGCAGAGCGCGAGCACGCCACCCGTATCCACTTTGTTTCGGGCAAGGTGGAAGCCATACGCGACCAAGTGATTGCAGGTGTTGGCATTCGCGTATTTTGCGGTACAAAAACCTACTATGCCTCCACCTCCAATACCACCCGTGAGGGGCTGCTTGCTTGCGCCGCGGCAGTGGCAGGGGCTGTTGGTGAGGCAGGAGAAAAACGCCACATTGACCTTTCGCCCGATGCAGTGGCAAAGCGACACACGGTAAAGCGGTATCCCGATGACGTGCCAACGCGCGAAAAGACCGATATCCTGCGTGAGGCTTGCCTTGCCGCATCCGCAGTGGATGAAAGGATCTCACAGGTCGACGGCACGTATCTTGATACCGACCGTGCCGTTCTGATCGCCAATACCGAGGGGCTTTGCCGTGAGGACCGCAAGGTGCGCACGCGCCTTGCCGTTTCAGCAGTGGCAAGCGACGGTGGAGAGAACCAATCCGGCTTCTGTGGGCCGGGCGGCGGCGTCGGCATTGAATTTTTTGATGCTGTTTCGCCCAAAAGCGTAGGGGAGCGCGCCGCGCGGCAGGCTCTTACCAATCTTACCGCGACATATTGCCCTGCGGGGACGATGACGGTGGCGATCGAAAACGGCTTTGGCGGCGTCATCTTTCACGAGGCTTGCGGCCATTCGCTGGAGGCGACCTCGGTTGGCATCGGTGCTTCGCAAATGGCAGGGAAATTGGGGCAGCAAATTGCCAACCCCAAGGTGACCGCCATTGATGACGGCACGGTCGTTGGCGGCTGGGGCTCGTATCACATCGACGATGAGGGCACGCCCGCCACGCGCAACGTGCTGATCGAGAACGGTGTGCTGAAAAATTATATGATCGACCGTCTTGGCGCGCGCCGCTTAGGGTTGCCTATGACAGGGTGCGGCAGACGTGAGAATTATGCCTATGAGCCAACCTCACGTATGACCAATACCTTTATTGATAACGGTCCCGATAAGAATGAGGATATCATTGCCTCGATCGAATACGGGCTGTATGCCAAGGAAATGGGCGGCGGCTCTGTCAACCCCTTAACGGGTGAGTTCAACTTCGCCGTTAAGGAAGGATATATCGTGCGAAACGGCAAGATATGTGAGTCGGTTCGCGGTGCTGCGCTGATCGGCACGGGTGCTGAGATCCTGCAAAATATCGATATGGTAGGTCAAAATCTGAAAACGGGGCAGGGCATGTGCGGCTCAAGCAGCGGCAACGTGCCCACCGATGTGGGGCAGCCCCTCATTCGTGTAAAAAAGATCACGGTAGGAGGTCGCTCATGAGCTTTGAAGAAATAAAAAAGATTTTGTTTGATGCCGCAAAAGAAGCAGGGCTTACCGATTACGATGTTTATTACCGCATGTCGACCGAGCTTTCAGCGGATGCGCTCAATCACGAGCCCAACGCTTCGTCGTTTGGTACAGCGGGGGGCGTAAGCTTTCGCTGTGCCGTTGACGGCAAGATCGGTTCGGCTTCAACCGAAATGCAGGAAAAGGCCGAGCTTGAAGCGCTTGTGCCGCGTGCCATGGCAAACGCCGCGCTGGTGGATGCCGACGAGGAGCCGATCTTTTATCTGCCGCAGTCGGGCGATGCTTACCGCAAGGTAACCGTTGATAAGCCGGCACTCCCCACCGCAGGGGAGCTGCGCCGCGCCGCAAATGAACTGCAGGACCGTATTTACAATGCCTCAGATCTGGTTTCCGACGGCACCGAAACAATGGCAGGTGCTGCCGAGGTTACGGTTTGTCTTGCCAATGCAAGGGGGCTTATGCTTTCGCACAGCGCGGCCATGCGCTACGCGTATGCCGAGGCCGTGATCAACGACGGCAACGAGCCGTCCTACGGTACGGCAGTATCAGAGGAGCTTGATGCCGCAAAATCGGGGATCGCCGAAAAGGCGGTTTCGGAGGCGATCCTGCGCCTTGGCGGTAGCCCCGTGAAAACGGGGAAGTACAAGGTGGTGCTTTCCGCCAAGCAGGTGCGTGCACTTTTTTCCGCCTTTTCCGATATATTCAGTGGAAAAAAAGCCATGTTGGGGCTCTCCTTGCTCAAGGGCAAGGAGAATACTAAGATAGCTTCTCCCTCGCTTACTGTTTACGACGATCCCTTTTATCCCGGCAACACCATGCAAATGCCCTTTGATGCCGAGGGTGTGCCTACCTACAAAAAGGCACTGGTTGAGCAGGGCGTTCTCAAAACCCTGCTTTACGATCTTACCACAGCCAAAAAAACGGGCAATGCTTCAACCGGAAACGCAGGGCGCGGCTCTTATGCCGATCCTGTTTCCATTCGCTCCTATTGCTATGCGATCGCCCCCGGCAGTGCCACGCTTGAAGAACTGTTTGCCGAAATGGGCGAGGGGCTTTATATTACCGAGCTGAAGGGATTGCACGCAGGATGCGATGACGTAACGGGAGATTTTTCGATCGAGAGTGCGGGCTTTGCCGTGAAGGACGGTAAGCTTGCGAGTCCCGTTAAGGCGTTTACCGTGGCAGGAAACTTCTTTGAGCTGCTCCAAAGCATTGAGGCGGTGGGCAGGGAGGTGGAAACGGGCATTTGCGGATTTTCTATGACCGCCGCCCCCGCCATGCTGGTAAAGGATATTTCGGTTGCCGGCGAAAACTGAGAATAGCACTTGATTATTTTTAAAAACAGATGTATAATAAACTGTCAATATTATAATAGAGGATTACTATGCAAACTATTAAAAAACTGATCGCAGATAAACTTGTCGAGGGCATTTGCGCCCTCGGCGCACCCCAAGCACCCGAGGCTTCGGAGCTTGTCGGCATGCTTGAATATCCGCCCGATGATACCATGGGCGATCTTGCGCTCCCTTGCTTTAAGCTTTCGCGCACGCTGCGTCGCGCCCCCGTACAGATCGCGGCGGCACTTGCCGAATGTCTTAGCGATATCCCTTGCGTGGAAAAGGCAGAGGCGGTAAACGGGTATCTTAATATCACCGTTTCCAAGGAGTATCTTGTAAGCACCGTGCTTTCGGGTATTCTTTCAGCGGGCGAAGCATACGGCTCTTCCGAGGTTGGCAAGGGTAAAACCGTTGTGCTGGATTACTCCTCCCCCAATGTTGCCAAGCCCTTCCATATTGGGCATCTTGGCACTACCGTTATCGGTCACGCGCTGAAAAAGCTGCACGAATTTGCAGGCTACAAGTGCGTTGGTATCAATTATCTCGGTGACTGGGGCACGCAGTTTGGCAAGCTTATCGTGGCTTACAAAAAGTGGGGCAACAGGGAAATGATCGAGGAGGGCGGCATTGACAAGCTTGTTGAGCTTTACGTCAAGATCAACAACGCAATTTCGGGCAACGCCGAGCAAGGTATCGTTGCCGATCCCACCCTTGGAGATGCCGCACGTGCCGAGTTCCATAAGCTTGAGGAGGGCGATGAGGAGAATCTTGCCCTTTGGCGTTGGTTTATCGATATCAGTCTTGCCGAATATGAAAAAACATACAAGCAGCTTGGCATTACCTTTGATAGCTATAAGGGCGAGAGCTTTTATACCGATAAAATGCCCGCCGAGGTGCAAAAGCTGCGTGATAAGGGGCTTTTAAAGATCGATGACGGTGCTTCTATCGTTGATCTTGAGCCATACGGCATGCCCCCCTGCCTTATTTTAAAGCGCGACGGCTCAACGCTTTACCCCACGCGTGATATCGCTGCCGCTGTATATCGCAAAAACACCTATGATTACGATAAGGCCATTTACGTGACCTCAGCAGGGCAGAGCCTGCACTTTGCACAGTGGTTCAAGGTCGTGGAGCTGATGGGCTACGACTGGCACGATAAGCTGGTGCACGTTCCCTACGGCACAGTCAGCATCAACGGCGCAAAGCTTGCTACCCGTACGGGTAACGTGGTGCTCCTAAAGGATCTTTTCCGCGCCGCCATTGAGGAGGTCAGCAACATCATGGCGGAGAAGAACCCCAATATTGAAAACAAGGATGAGGTTGCCGAGGCGGTTGGCGTTGGCGCGATCGTATTCTACTACCTCTCCAACAGCCGTATTAAGGATATCAATTTTGTCATGGAGGATGCCCTCAATTTTGACGGGAATACCGGTCCTTACGCGCAATATACCTATGCGCGCACCTGTGCGGTGCTGCGCCGCGCCGAGGGGGAAGATGCTCCCGCGTCACTTGCGATTACTGCGCCCGATGAGGCAGCACTTTTAAAAGTGCTTGCCAAGTTCCCCGAAAAGGTGAATGCCGCGATCGCGGATTACGAGCCCTCGGTCATCACACGCTATATTCTTGATGTAGCAGCCGCATTTAACCGCTTTTATCACAACTGTCAGATCCTGTCGGCAGATGATCCCAATGTGCGTGCAACACGTGTGGCGATCACGCGTGCCACCAACGTGGTGCTTGGCAACGCATTTCCGCTGATCTGTCTGAAGAAAATGGAAAAAATTTAATCTATAGGAGATACGTAATATGTCAGGACATAGCAAATGGGCGAATATCAAGCACAAAAAAGAAAAAACCGATGCGCAAAAGGCAAAGGTCTTTACCAAGATCGGCAAGGAGATCGCCGTTGCCGTAAAGGCAGGCGGCGGTGATCCTAACTCGAACTCCAAGCTGCGCGACCTCATTCAAAAAGCAAAATCCAACAACGTGCCAAACGATAATATCGATCGCATCATCAAAAAGGCAATGGGTGCCCAAGGCGAGGATTACGAGGAGATTACTTATGAGGGCTACGGTCCCGGCGGCGTTGCCGTTATTGTGGAAACCACAACCGATAACCGCAACCGCACAGCGGGCAACGTGCGCTCCTACTTCAACAAATATCACGGCAATATGGGCACGTCGGGGTGCGTATCCTTCCTCTTTGAGGAAAAGGGTGTCATCATTGTCAATAATGAGGACGGCGATATTGACGAGGATAAGCTAATGGAAACCGCGCTTGAAGCAGGTGCTGAGGACTTTGCCGCAGGCGAGGGCGTATTTGAGATCTACACCGTTGTAGATGATCTGTACGACATCAAGGAAGCTCTGGAGGCGCAAAAATACCCCATTCTTTCGGCAGAAAAGGATAAGATCGCCTCAACCTCGGTGGAACTGACCGACCCCGACGATATCAAATTTATGGGGCTTCTCATCGACATGCTCGAGGATGACGATGATGTTATGAACGTTTACCATAACTGGGAGAACTGCGATTGATCGGCGCGAAAAATAAACGGTGTATTGCGTCGTTGTTCCTCAAAAGCAGCTTGACGTAGGTTACTACGCCTGCGCTTTGCTTTCTTGCGGTACGCCTCGCACTACTTGTTTCTTTTCCGCACGAGAAAGCTTTGCGTAAAAAAATGGGGCTGATTCATTTAGCGCCGAACAAAAACACACGAAAAGAAAATAAAAGGAAAACCGCTTTTTCTGTCACAAAAATGGCAGGGAAAGCGGTTTTTAGGTAGAAATTCTTACGAATTTCAATTTTTATGTGTGTTTTTT
>JAFVOQ010000015.1 GCA_017505785.1 Clostridia bacterium | reverse complement strand
TTTCTGTCACAAAAATGGCAGGGAAAGCGGTTTTTAGGTAGAAATTCTTACGAATTTCAATTTTTATGTGTGTTTTTTAGGCGGTGCTCTCGGCATTCGACGTACTTTTGTACGCCTATCATGCCGAGATCACGCCTTCCGTATCTAAATGACTCAGCCCCATTTTTTTATTATACTTTTGCAAATTGGCTGTTATAAAGCGTAGCGTAAAATCCGTTCTTTTGAAGTAGCGCGTCATGCGTGCCTTGCTCCACAATGTTTCCGTCGCGCATCACGAGAATAAGGTCACTCTCGCGAATGGTGGAAAGGCGGTGCGCTACCACAAAGCTGGTGCGCCCTTGCATGAGCGTGGCAAAAGCCTTTTGAATGCGGATCTCAGTGCGCGTATCGATCGAGGAGGTTGCCTCATCGAGGATGAGAAGGGGAGGCGGGGAGAGCATCAGGCGGCTGATACAAAGCAACTGCTTTTGCCCCTGCGAGAGCGCGCCGCCTCCCTCGCCGATCACGGTATCATACCCCTCTGGCAGACGCTTGATAAAGCTGTGCGCATGTGCCGCCTTGGCGGCAGCAATGATTTCTGCCTCGGTTGCGTCGGGCATGCCAAACGCGATGTTTTCGCGCACGGTGCCGGAAAAGAGTACGGTATCCTGCAATACCATGCCGATCGATCTTCTCAGGCTCTCACGTGTCATGTCACGAATGTCGGTGCCGTCAATGAGAATGGCACCCTCCCTAACGTCATAAAAGCGCATCAGGAGATTGATCACCGTGGTTTTACCACAGCCCGTAGGTCCAACAATAGCTACGCGCTGACCGGGCAATACTTGAAGCTCCATGTGCGTGATCAGCGGCTTTTCGGGCAGATAGGAAAAGGATACGTCACGAAATTCCACAGCGCCCTTGGGTGCGGTCAGCACGGTTGCATTTTCCTTGTCGGGGGACTCTATGGGTGCATCCAGCACCTCAAAAATGCGTGCGGCGCAGGCAAGTGCACTTTGCAGCTCGGTAACAACTCCCGATATCTCGTTAAAGGGCTTGGTGTATTGGTTTGCATAGGAGAGGAAGCAGGAAAGCTCGCCCACCGTAATGGCAGCTCCGCCGCTGCTCATGGCAAGCATTGCACCCGTGAGTGCCACGCCTGCATAAACCAAGCTGTTGACAAAGCGCGTGGAGGGATTGGTAATCGAGGAGAAGAAGGTTGCCTTCAGGGAAGCATCGCGCAGCTGCTCATTGAGCTCACCGAAGCGAGTGAGCATCTGCTCCTGCTGTGAAAAGGCATACACCACCTTGTGTGAGCCAATGGCCTCCTCCAACAGAGCCGTTTCCTTGCCGCGGATCTCACTTTGTTTTTTAAACATATGATAGGTGCGCTTGGCAATAAATGCGGCGACAAAGAGCGATAGAGGTGTGACAAACACCACCACAAGGGTGATGCCGGGGTGGATCAGTAGCATAAATACAAGCGTACCCACAATGGTCATTACACCCGTAAAGAGTTGTGTAAACCCAAGCAGCAAACCGTCAGAAAACTGGTCAACGTCTGCAATCACGCGGCTGACGATATCGCCTGTCTTTTTTGTATCAAGATAGGAGAAGGGCACCTTTTGCAGGTGGCGGAAGGCATCGTTTCTGATATTACGCACGATGCCAAAGGTCATTTTGTTGTTGCACACGTTCATCAGCCATTGGAATATGGCAGTGGCGGCAATCACGATGACGGCAGTTTTGAAAATGCTGAAAATACCGTCAAAATCCACGGCATCCTTGCCAACGATCAGGTCAATGGCGTTGCCGACAAGAACCGGCAGCCAAAGTGTAAGTGCTACGGTGGCAAGAGAAAGCAGTAGAGAAAGGACAAGATAGATGCGGTAGCCTGCAAGATAGGTCAGCACGCGGCGCATCGTTCCCTTTGGGGCACGGTTTTTAACCTTGTTACTCATGCGTGCACCTCCTCACTGCCAAATTGCGACTCATGAATTTCGCGGTAAATGGGGCAGGAGCTTAGCAGCTCCTCGTGCGTGCCAAGTCCCACCATAGCACCGTCATCAAGCACCACAATGCGATCAGCATGGCGGATCGAGGCAGTGCGCTGCGATACGATAAATACCGTGGGGCGGTAGGGAAGTGCCGCAATAGCGGCGCGCAGTGCCGCATCGGTTGCATAATCGAGTGCCGAGGCACTGTCGTCAAGAATGAGGATCTCGGGCTTGCGCACCAATGCACGCGCAATCGTGAGGCGTTGCTTTTGTCCGCCCGAAAGATTGCGCGCTTGCTGCTCAAGCACAAAATCAAGTCCGCCCTCCTTGCTTTCCACAAAGGAAAGTGCTTGCGCGGCAGCGAGTGCCTCGCGGCAGTCCTCATCCGTTGCATTTTCGTTACCAAAGCGCAGGTTGTCCCGTATTGTACCGGCAAACAGCTCTGCCTTTTGCGGCACAACGCCGATCTTGGCGCGCAGCTCTTGAGGGTCGGCAAAGGCGCGCACGTCACGACCGCCAACCGCAACCGCGCCCTCGGTCACGTCATAAAATCGGGGGATAAGAGAAACAAGTGAGCTTTTGCCCGAGCCCGTGCCACCAATGATACCAACCGTTTCCCCTGCGTTTGCATAAAAGGAAATGTCGGTGAGTGCATGATCGGCATCCTTGTGGTAGGAGAGCGACACTGCTTTAAATTCTACCGCGTGAGCACTGTCTTGCACGGTAGCGGTATCATATGTGGGTAAGCCCGTGGGAGTGTCAAAAATGGCGTTGATACGCGAGCCGCAAGCACAAGCCTTGGTAATAAGAATGATAAAGTTTGCCAGCTTAATGAGCTCGATGAGGATCTGGGACATGTAGTTGTACAGTGCAACCACCTCGCCCTGTGAGAGGGTGCCAAGACTCACCTGTGCACCGCCGCGCCAAATGATAACCAAAATGGAAACGTTGATAATGACGTAGGTGAGGGGGTTGAGCAGTGCTGAAAAACGGCCTGTGAAGCGTTGCAGATGCGTAAGCTCTGCGTTTGTGGCGGTGAAATCTGCAATGCTTTCGCGCTCGCGCACAAAGGCACGTACAACGCGCGCGCCCGTAAGATTTTCACGCGTGCGGCCAAGCACTGCATCAAGCTTTGCTTGCACACGGCGAAACATCGGAATGCTGATCAGCATAATGCCGAATATGACGATCGAGAGTGCGGGGATCGTTACAACAAAGGTCAGTGCTGCTGAGGGGGAAACGGTAAATGCCATGATCATGGCACCGAATACAATGAAAGGGGAGCGCAAAAACAGACGCAGCACCAGATTGGTAGTGGTTTGTATTTGGTTGACGTCGGCAGTTACGCGTGAGAGAAGCGTTGATGTGCCAAAGCGATCGGTGTTCTCGTGTGAGAGTGCACCGATGTGGGCAAAGAGCGCAAAGCGCAGATCTGTGGCAAGCCCCACGGCAGCTTTAGCCGAAAAATACTGTGCCGTGATCGAGCAGGCAAGCCCTACGATGCCAAGCCCCACCATAAGGGCGCACCGCCGCAAAATGTAAGCAGTGTCGCCGTTTTTTATGCCAACGTCAATGATATCGGCAACCACCAACGGGATAAAAAGCTCAAACAGAGCCTCCAGCATTTTGAAAAGGGGGCCAACGACCGCCTCTTTTCTGTATCGTTTGATAAAACGAATAATTCTTCGCATTTTTGTACCTTTCCGCAGGAAGATTCTTGCAAAATTCTCCCATAAGTATAGCATAAAAATCTGTATTATTCAATAGCTTTACAAAACAGAAAAGTATTTTCCAAAAAAACTTGAAATTTTGCGTAAAAGGTGTATAATATATGTAATTGAAATTATACGGGAAAATCTCGGAAAGGATCGAAAAATGGCAGAAGAATGCACACATGATTGCGCCTCCTGTAAGAGTGCTGATTGCAGCTCTCGCAAAGGACCGCAAAAGGAACAAATACATGCAAAAAGTGAGATCGGTAAGGTAATCGGCGTCGTAAGCGGCAAGGGCGGTGTTGGAAAATCCATGGTAAGCTCCTTGCTTGCGGTGGCACTGAACCGCGCGGGATACCGTGTCGGTATTCTCGATGCCGATATTACGGGCCCCTCTATCCCCAAGGCTTTTGGCTTAAAATCGGGCACCGTTGAGGGTGACGAAACGGGTCTTTATCCCGCACGCACGCCGGGCGGCATTGATGTGGTTTCCCTTAACCTTCTGTTGCCCGATGAAACAAGCCCCGTCATTTGGCGCGGGCCCGTCATTGCGGGTACTGTAAAGCAGTTTTATACCGATGTGATCTGGGATAAGATCGATTATCTGATCGTCGATTGCCCTCCCGGCACGGGTGACGTGCCCTTAACGGTATTCCAGTCCTTTCGGGTTGACGGCGTGGTAATCGTCAGCAGTCCGCAGGAGCTTGTTTCCATGATCGTAAAAAAGGCGGCAAACATGGCAAACATGATGGAGGTTCCGGTTCTTGGCTTGGTAGAGAATATGAGCTTTGTCCGTTGCCCCGATTGCGGCAAGGAGATCAGGCTCTTTGGCGAGAGCCACATTGATGCGGTGGCGGCAGAATACGGCTACCCCGTGCTTGCCAAGCTCCCGATAGACCCCGCCGTTGCCGCGCTTGTTGACGCAGGCAGGATCGAGCAGATCGGGGAGGATCCGATGATGGGGGCTGCAAAGGATATCGTCAATGCATTAAACAAATAAATCGACAAGGGAGCGCAGGAAAACCGCGCTCCTTTTTGTTGCTTCTCTGAATATTTTACCGAAACACTTGCATTTGAGTGCGGTTTCGTGTAAAATAATATATATTATTTTATTTTGGAAAGGGGGAGCTTACTATGGAGCCGCTGATTTTACCCGTTGGCAAGTATGGAAAGATGATCTATATTGCAACCGATCGCTTTAAAAGCGAGCTGCTGTCGCTCTCCTACTCGGTGCCGCTTGAAGGTGCAACTGCACAAAAAAATGCTATGGTTACGGCGCTCTCTCGCCGTGGTACAGTCACTTATCCCACACAGGCATGTTTGAACCGTCATCTCGACGGGATGTATTCCACCGCCATTTCTACCTCCAACCGACGCATGGGAGATATGCAAACGCTTTCCTTTACGGCAGATTTTCTCGGCGCGCGCTACGTTGGGGGAGGCAAGGGACTATTGCCAGAGGTGATCTCGGTTCTCTCGGAGCTTGTACGCAAGCCCTTGCTTGATGAAAACGGGAACTATATCAAGATGTTTGTGGAGGGCGAAAAGCAGGTGCTGCGCGATGCGATCAGAGCCGCCATAAACAATCCGCGCGGCTATGCAAATGCGAAGGCGCGCCAACTGCTTTGTGCGGGAGAGCCCTACGGCATTTCACTCATCGGTGAGGAGGATACCGTAGATCTGTTAACCCCCGAAACGCTTGCCGCACGCCACCGTGCACTGCAGGGCGAGGTCGCTCCCTTGTTTGCTTACGTTGGCAGTATGCCTGCTCTGGAGGTGGTAGCACTTTTAGAGCAAGCCTTTGGCGATTTTGGCGGTGAAGGCGCACCGTATCAATGCCTTGTGCGTGCACATGAGGGCGATGTAAAACGCGCAGAGGTAGAAATGCCGTTGCAGCAGGGCAAGCTTTCACTTGGCTTTCGCACCGACATTGCGGCAAATGATAGGCTTGCACCCGCCCTTTTGCTTGTCAATGAGATCTATGGCGGCTCCCCCGCATCAAAACTGTTTTTGAACGTGCGCGAGAAAAAAAGCCTTTGCTATCATTGCAGTGCATCACTTGATCTTTATAAGGGCGTGCTGTTCGCAAACAGCGGTATGCGGGTGGCAAACCGCACCGCCACAGAGGAGGCAATGCTTGCGGAATTTTATGCGCTTCAAGAGGGCAATATCAGTGAGGTAGAGCTTGATGCCGCCAAAAAGGCACTTGCCAATACCTATCGCGGTGCTTTTGATAATCCCGGTGTGCTTTCGCGCTTTTACACGGGGCGCGTTGCTGCAAATGTCTTTCAAACAGTTGATGATTGGCGCGAACGCTTGATGCGCGTGACGCGCGCGGAGATCGCAGAGGCGGCAAGCCGTATCAGCCTCGGTGCAGTGTTCTTTCTCAAAGGAACCGAGCCGAGTGGGGAGGAGGAAGCATGAAGCAGATTTTTCAAAGCGAGCTTTTGGGTGAGCAATATACGCTTCAAACGCACCCAAGTGGGCTTCGCATGTATGTGTTTCCCAAAAAAATGACCTCTACTTATGCATTGCTTGCAACGGATTTTGGGGCGGTTGATAACGCGCCTCTTTGTGACGGTAAGCTGACTGTGCCTGACGGTGTGGCGCATTTTCTTGAGCACAAGCTTTTTTCCAACGAAGACGGGAGTGATGCATTTGAGCATTTTTCGGCATACGGCGCCGATGCCAATGCCTACACCTCCCACACGCGCACGGTGTATCTGTTTTCTTGTACCGAGAACTTTGCCGCAGCACTCGGCGAGCTGATCGATTTTGTTACGCACCCCTATTTTACCGCGGAAACGGTTGCAAAGGAGCAGGGGATTATTGCGGAGGAGATCCGCATGTGCCGTGACAATCCTTATGATTGCTGCTACTACAATATGCTCGAGGGGCTTTATGAAAAGCATCCTGTGAAAACCGATATTTGCGGCTCTGTTTCCTCAATTGCCGGCATCACACCCGAGGTGCTGTACGAGGTGTATCGAACGTATTATCAGCTTTCCAATATGGCACTTGTGGTGTGCGGTGATATTAGCCCCGATGCGGTTTTTGAAATCGCCGACAAGCATTTGCCAAGAGCCGCAGTTGATCTCCCACTACCGCGCCGCCAAACGTCCGAAAAGCCCGTGGCACACCGTGCGCGTATTGTGGCATCGGGGCAGGTGGCAAAGCCGATCTTTTCGATTGGCATAAAGGATACCGCGATCCCCAAAGATCCTTTTGAACGCTTAAAGCGCGATGAAGGCATGGCAATTCTTTGTGAAATGCTGTTTTCCGAGTCGGGTGAGCTGTATAACACTCTGTTTGATGAGGGGCTGATCTCGCCTGAGTTCTCGGCGGATTATGCACTCACGCGAGATTTCGCTTTCCTCCAGCTCTCGGGCGAGGCAAACGATCCCGACGTGGTTTTTGAAAGGATTAAGGAATATCTTGCGCAAAAGAAAGCAAAGGGCCTTTCTCGCGAGGATTTTGAACGCTCTCGCCGTATCGAATATGCCGAATATATCAAAAGCTTTGATAGCACCGAGGAGATTGCAAACACCCTGTTATCCTTTGTGTTTGAGGGCGTGGAGCTCTTTTCTTATGCTGATGTGCTCATGAGCATTGATCTTGCCTTTGTTGAGCAGCTGCTTTTGGAGGTGTTTGATGATACGCATTATACTCTTTCGGTGATCGTTCCCAAAAAGGAGGAAAAGTAAATGAATGATACGACCGTTGTATCCTTTCCCGGTATCGGCATTGAGGAAATGACGATCAATAAGGTGGCATTTGAGCTACCGATCCTTGGCGGTCTTGAGGTGCGCTGGTACGGTATTTTACTGACCCTCGGTATTGTTGCAGGATTTCTTTACGCACTCTACCGTGCCAAGTTTGAGGGCTTTACCTCGGATGATGTCATTGACTACGCGCTTGTTACCGTTGTGCTCGCTATTATCGGCGCACGTACCTATTATGTGCTTACCACGCTTGATAAGGGGCTATACAATAGCTTTTACGACGTCATTGCCATTTGGGAGGGCGGTATTGCAATGTACGGCTCTATTATTGGCGGTGCGCTCGGCCTTTTGATCGTGAGTCGCTTCAAAAAGCTTAGCTGGGGGCGTATGATCAAGATATTTGATATGGTGGCACCCGGTGTCATGCTCGGGCAGATCATCGGTAGGTGGGGCAACTTCGTAAACGGAGAAGCGCACGGCGTTGCAACCTCGGAAAATTTCTTTTTGCGTATGGGTCTTTCCTATGGGGGGAGGGTCACCTATTATCACCCCACCTTTCTTTACGAGAGCTTGTGGAATCTCGTTGGCTTCGTGCTGATCACCACGTTTTACAAGAAAAAGAAATTTGACGGGCAGATCGTGCTCTCCTATCTTGCTTGGTACGGCTTTGGCAGAATGTTTATCGAGGGGCTTCGTACCGATAGCCTCTATATCGGTGAATTTCGCATTTCGCAGGTTGTGGGCTTCCTTTGCTTTGTCATTTGCACTGTGTTGCTGATCTATATGCTTGTGCGAAAGAAAAGAGAAGAGCTTGACGGGGAGGCGTATGCCCCTGTATACGAAAAATGCCGTCGCAGCCCCCTTCGCTCACGCGAAAAGGAGCAGGCGGTAAAGGAATCACAGGCACAGATCGATGCGATCATTGCCCATGCAGAACAGAAAAAGGAGAATGAGGAAAATGGCAAAGTTGATTGACGGTAAGACAATTGCAGCTGAGATCCGCCGTGAGATCGCAACAGATACCGAGAAATTTAAAAAAGAGAACGGCTATGCACCCGGTCTTGCCGTGGTGATCGTGGGAGAGGATCCCGCTTCTCAGGTTTACGTGCGCAATAAGCACCGCGCCTGTGAAGAGGTAGGCTTTTATTCAAGGGGCTATGAGCTGCCTGCCGATACCGATGAAAAAACGCTTCTTGCGCTGATCGATGAACTGAACTGCGACGATAGCATACACGGTATTTTGGTGCAGCTACCCTTGCCGCGCCACCTGGATGAGGAAAAGATCCTGCTTGCCATTGACCCCAAAAAGGATGTTGATGCCTTCCACCCCCATAACGTGGGACGCATTATGATCGGTAATTATGATTTTCTGCCCTGCACGCCCGCAGGCGTTATGGCACTGCTTGAGCGAAGCGGTGTTACGATCGAGGGCAAGGAGTGTGTTGTGGTGGGACGCTCCAATATTGTGGGAAAGCCGCAGGCACTGCTTTTGCTTGAGAAAAACGGCACTGTGACCGTTTGCCACAGTCGCACTAAAAATTTGCGCGAGGTCTGCCGCCGTGCCGATATTTTGGTTGCCGCGATCGGCAAGCCCGAGTTTTTTGACAGCTCCTATATCAAAGAAGGGGCAGTGGTCATTGACGTCGGTATGAACCGCCGTCCTGCTGACGGTAAGCTTTGCGGTGACGTGGATTTCCTGTCGGTTGAGCCGATCGCCTCTGCCATTACGCCTGTGCCGGGCGGTGTTGGCCCCATGACGATCACCATGCTGATGAAAAACACCTTTACCGCCGCAAAAAAGCAAGGGGCAAAGGTGTAATGGAGATCAAGCTTGGTCGTTACCGCCATTTTAAGGGTATGGAATATGAGGTGCTCTTTGTCGCGAAGCATTCCGAAACGTGTGAGGATATGGTGGTATATCAGGCACTTTACGGGGAGCGCACTGTTTGGGTGCGCCCTGCCGCGATGTTTCTTGAAACTGTTGAGAGAGATGGCAAGCTCGTGCAACGCTTTACCTATCTTGGAGAAGATATTGCAAAATAAGAAAAGAACCGCTTTTCCTGTTGCCAAGGCAACAGGAAAAGCGGTTCTTTGTTTTTAGTGCCTTTAGGCAGTTGAGCGCGAAGCGCGAAACAGACAACCACCCGCTATGCGGGTGGGTAACAAGGGTTATACCAAAAAATCTCCTAACGTGGTACAATAAGATGCTCAAGTCTATTGCAACACGAAAGGAGAAAGAATGGCAAATCAAACAAATAGTTTATCCCATACTAAATGGATTTGTAAGTACCACATAGTGTTCGTACCGAAGTATCGCAGGAAGATCATATATAATCAGTATCGCGCGGATTTGCAAGAGATAATCCGGACTCTGTGCAAATATAAAGACGTAGAGATACTTGAGGGACATATGATGCCCGACCACGTGCACCTATTAATAAGTATACCACCAAAAACAAGCGTGTCAAGTTTTATG
>JAFVOQ010000014.1 GCA_017505785.1 Clostridia bacterium | reverse complement strand
TAGGCAAGAGGGAATAATCCGAACTCGGTTTTGAGAAGCAAATATCTGCATCTGCATCAGGAAATTTCCTTGTAATATCCCCATATTACTGCGAAAATTCCCCTCGCATCTACAAATATTTGCTTTCTCAAAACTCCAAGGGACCCTCAAGCGTTGTTTTTTTGATGATTTTGGTGCTTGGCGATCGCCGCCAAGTACGAACTTGGTAAGAGCGATAAGTACCGAAAGCGCGAAAAAGCAAGGCTTGAGGGCGGGTTCGGATTATTCCCTCTTGCCTAAGCGCTTGTCTGCTTGATTGGAGAAAAAATCTTTTTGCTCTTTTCAAACGCTTTGCAATATGCTACAATATAGGCAAGAGGGAGGGTTGCCATATGGTAAAGAGATCATATCGATTGAAAACACCGATCTCGGTTACAATAGGGCGTGTGCTCTCGCTTTTGCTTGGCGTGCTTTTGCTGTTGCGCTTGTTTACAGCCCTTGATTTTACCGCGCCTGACGAGGATCACTTTTACGTGTATGTGCTTGATGTTGGACAAAGCGATGCGATACTCCTGAGATGCGGCGAGAAAACGATGCTGATCGATGCCGCTACAGCCACGGAGGAGCGTGCCCTTCGCGCCGCGCTCTCGTGCTATGGCGTAAAGCACCTTGACTATCTTGTGCTGACACATCCGCATGAGGATCACATTGGAAATGCACGATGGGTGATCGAAAATATCGAGGTGGAAACCGTGCTTTTGCCGACCGCAGCGAGTGATGACTATATGTACGGTCTTATATGTGATACCGCGGCACGGTGCGCCGTGACAAAAACGGCAGAGGCGGGGCAGAGCTTTGCGCTCGGCGGTGCCGAGGTGCAGATACTCATCGCAAGCGGCGATACCGATAGCGGTTCCGAAACACAGGACAATGTCAATAATAGCAGCACCGTATTGCGCGTGCAGTTCGGCACACAGGTGTTTTTGTTTATGGGAGATGTGGAGGCCGATGCGGAATTAAGCCTGCTTTCCGCGTACGACGCGCAGTACCTTGATTGTGATTTTTTAAAGGTGGGGCATCACGGCTCCAATACCTCCACCACAGCACTGTTCTTGGCAACCGCCACACCTACCGTTGCCGCCATTAGCTGCGGAAGGCAGAATACCTACGGCTTTCCGCATGAGGCGGTGCTGAAAAATTTGACTTTGTTTGGCGTGCACACCTACCGCACCGACAGGAGTGGCACCTTGGTATTCGGTACCGACGGACAGGAAATACGTGTCATTCCGTCCGACACGAAAGGACTTTCGTTATGAATAAACAAAAAACAGTACCCGTGGTGGGGCGTTTCGCCCCTACACCAAGTGCAAGACTGCATCTTGGCAATTTGATGTGTGCATTGGTGGCATGGCTCTCTGCACGCAAACAGGGTGGGAAGATCCTGCTCCGTGTAGAGGACCTTGATATCGCGCGGTGTCCCTTTATGGGGGAAAATACGCGCTATATGTTAGATGATCTTGCCTGGCTGGGACTCACCTTTGACGGTGAGGTGCTCTATCAGTCACAGCGTTTTGAGATTTACGAAGTATATTTTGAGAAGCTGAGGGGAAAAGGATTGATCTATCCTTGCTATTGCTCGCGCGCAGAGCTGCACGCCGCCACAGCACCGCATCTTTCCGATCATACTCCGATCTACGATAGAAGATGCTTGCTGCGCGCCGCGCGCGGCGAACTTCCCCCCACAGGGCGTGCGCCCGCATATCGCGTTACGGTTCCGGATGCTGAGCTTGGCTTTCGCGATCGCATGGCAGGGGAATATCGCGAAAATTTGTTGCGTGATTGCTCGGATTTTGTGGTCAGACGTGCCGACGGCGTGTTTGCCTATCAGCTTGCCGTGGTGGTGGACGATGCGCTTTCGGGTGTCACGGAGGTGGTGCGCGGCAATGATCTGCTTTTTAGCACACCGCGTCAGATCTATTTGCAGCAGACGTTAGGGTTTACAACTCCCGTGTATTGTCATATTCCGCTTCTTGTCGATGCCAAGGGGCGCAGGCTTTCCAAGCGCGAGGGCGACGGATGCATGGAAGCTGTGCGCCAAAAATATAAGGATCCTGCCCCTGTACTTGGCGCACTTGCCACCGCACTTGGGCTGATCCCCTCGCCCGAGTCCGTGTCGCTTGAGGCACTTGTGGGGCTCTTTGACCCCGCTAAGATCCCCAAGGATACGGTAAAACTGCCCGAAGGGTTTTAAGGCGAAAAAAACTTAAAAAACTTTTCAAAAACCCCTTGACAACAGCCGCACAGTTATGTATAATAGTAGCGTTGTCAAGCGGGCGTGGCGGAATCGGCAGACGCGTGCGTTTAAGGGGCGCATGATTCCTATCGTATGGGTTCAAGTCCCATCGCCCGCACCAACAAAAAAGAAGGCACCCAATCGGGTGCCTTCTTTTTTGTTGCTACGGCCGCTGTGCGGCCTTGAACCCCCACCGCCTTACGGAACTTCAAAATTTGCAGTTGATGTGGTGGCGGCAGAGAAGAAGGTCGGTTTTTGCAAAGCAAAATGATGCCGTTGGGGCATCAAGACCTTCTTCAAACGTGTCGGCGGCGTGCCGCCGACTAAGTAGTTCAATGTCCCATCGTGAGTCCCCCAATCGGGGGCGTTTTTCTTTTTGCTGCCGCGAGCGGTGGTCGCGCGCGGGATTTCCGCGGTGCGTAGAATAGCTTAAACTTTTAACTGCGTTATACCACCGCGGAAAAGAATGCCGTTTTCGCAAAGCGAAATGTGCGGCGTTCAGCCGCCAAGGTATTCTTCAGACGTGTCGGCTTGCCGACTAAGTGGGGCAAGTACCTCAATGCTTCAGGTAAACACCGTGGCATCTTTTGTGTGGCGCGGAATTTTGTTTTTAAGGCTTTATAACGGTTAAATATGTCAATATTTTGTAAATTTTCAAAACAAAATCAATATAATTTCATTTTATACTTGTATAAGCTTTTAAAATATATTATAATGCAGGTGTAAAACTTTTTTGTCAAGAAAGGTGATCATTATGAACACACAAAAGGTACAACGTAAGGAACGGTTTATTCAGTTTGGTGAGGGCGGATTTCTCCGTGGCTTTGCTGATTGGATGATCCAAAAAATGAACGAAAAAACCGATTTTGAGGGTAGCGTAGTTGTGGTACAGCCCATTGAGCAGGGCATGTGCGACATGCTTACCGCACAAAATTGCAACTATACGCATATCATTCGCGGTGCGGAGGGTGTGGAGAAAACGTTTGTTGACGTGATCTCTCGCTGTGTAAAGCCCTACGAGGATTTTGAGGCGTATCTCGCGCTTGCAGAAAATCCCGATGCACGCTTTATCATCTCCAACACCACCGAGTCGGGCATTGTATTCCGCGCTGAGGATAAGGTGACCGATGCCCCCCCTGCAAGCTTCCCTGCAAAATTGACACTTTTGATGAAGCGTCGTTTTGACCTTGGACTTGGCGGCTTTATCCTCATCCCCTGTGAGCTGATCGACCGCAACGGCGACAACCTGAAAAAGACCGTGCTGCAGTATGCCGACCTTTGGAATCTCGGCGCGGATTTCGTAGCGTGGGTAGAGAAGGAAAACGTGTTCTGCAACACGCTTGTTGACCGCATCAATACCGGTTATCCGAAGGGCGAGGCACTTGACCTTGGCTATGAGGACAACATGGTAAACACCTCTGAGTTCTTCCACCTTTGGGTTATTGAAACCGATTACGACCTTGAAAAGGAGCTACCCTTCACGGCAGCAGGTCTTAATGTCATCGTTACCAAGGATGCCCTTGAGCGTTACCGCACAAGAAAGGTTCGCATCCTCAACGGTGCACACACCTCCATGGTGCCTTACGCCATGCTTTCGGGTCTTGAAACCGTAAAGGACTGCATTGAGGATAAGACCATGCATGATTTCCTTTACGCTTGTCTGTTTGAGGAGATCATCCCCTCGCTTGATATGTCCAAGGAGGAGCTGACGGAGTATGCCGAGAGCGTGCTTGTTCGCTTTGACAACCCCTACATCAAGCACTACCTTTCCTCTATTTGCCTCAATTCCGTGAGCAAATTCAAGGTGCGCGTGCTGCCCTCCATTCTCGGTTACATCAAAAAGTTTGGCAAGATGCCAAAGCACCTGCTGTTCTCCTTTGCAAAACTGATTGAGTTTTATAAGAAGGGCACGCCCAACGACGCGCCCGACGTAATGGAATACATGAAGAAGGCAACCGTAGCCGAGATCCTTTCCAACCAAGAGCTTTGGGGCGAGGATCTGAGCGCACTGATTCCCGAGGTAGAGAAATATGAGAATTCATCCCTCTGATAACGTAGAAGTACGTGCCGACGGTCACAAATACGCGATCGCGGCGATCAAGACGGGCGAGAACGTTATAAAATACGGCTTCCCCATTGGTCACGCAACCAAGGATATTGCGGTGGGGGATAAGGTTTCCCCCGCAAATCTGCGTTCCAATCTTGCCGGTATGGGTGACTGGGTGTACACCCCCGCCCAAACCGTTGAGGTTGGCACCAAGTCAGGTACCTTTATGGGTTACGTGCGTAAAAACGGCGACGTTGGCGTGCGCAACGAGCTTTTCGTTGTGCCCACGGTCGGCTGCATTAACGATGTAGCAAAGGCACTTGCCGAGAAAAGCGGCGCAAAGGCGCTGACGCACCCCTACGGCTGCTCGCAGCTCGGCGGCGACCTTGAAACCACGCAAAAGATCCTTGCAGGTCTTATCAAGCACCCCAATGTCGGCGGTGTGCTGGTTTTGGGGCTCGGCTGTGAAAATAACGTCATGGTCGATCAAAAGCGCATTCTTGGCGAATACGACAAGGAGCGCGTACGGTTCCTCACGATCCAGGAGTGTGAGGACGAGATGGCTGAGGGTCTTGCCATTCTCAGCGAGCTCAAGGAACTCATGGCAAGCGATGTTCGCACCGAGGTGCCCTTAACCAAGCTCCGCGTGGCAGTAAAATGCGGCGGCAGTGACGGATACAGCGGCATTACGGCAAATCCGCTTGTGGGCAGAACCATGGAGCTCTTTGCTGCGCACGGCTCAACCGTTTTGATGTCTGAGATGCCCGAGGTGTTCGGTGCAGAGCAGCTGCTCCTGTCCTTTAGCAAGGATAAGGCGGCATTTGACAGCAGCGCTGCCATGATCCGCCGCTTCAGACAGTATTTTATCGACCATGGAGAGGGCATTGCCGACAATCCCTCGCCCGGCAATATCGCAGGCGGCATTTCCACCCTTGAGGAGAAATCGCTCGGATGCGTGCAAAAGGCAGGCAAGGTACCGCTTTGCGGCGCGCTTGAGTTCGGCGAGATTCCCCCCGCTGACGGCGGACTTTACCTCGTCAACGGCCCCGGCAACGATATGGTGGCAGTCACCAACCTCACGGCATCGGGCGCACATATCATTCTCTTTACCACGGGTCGCGGCACGCCGCTTTCGGGTGTTGTTCCCACGATGAAGATCGCCACCAACACCGCACTTGCCACGAAGAAGCCCCACTGGATCGATTACAGTGCCGGCTCCCTCATGGACGGCGCCGATATGAACGAGCTTGCAGCAGGTCTTTTTGACCTTTGCCTTGATGTGGCAAACGGTAAAGAAACCAAGAGCGAGGAGCGCGGCTATTACGACATCGCTATCTTTAAGGACGGCGTAACGCTGTAAATAACTGGAAACGGAGAAATAAAATGAGTTACATTAAGGATAACTTTTTGCTGACCAATAAAACGGCAGAAAAGCTGTATTTCGAGCATGCCAAAAACATGCCTATCTTTGATTACCACTGCCATTTGCCCGAAAAGCAGATTCTTGCAAACAAGCCCTTTGGCGACGTGTTTGAGGTTTGGCTTGCGGGCGACCACTACAAGTGGCGTTTGATGCGCAACTACGGTGTTGACGAGGAGTATATTACCGGCAGTGCTTCCAACAAAGATAAATTCCTTACCTACTGCCGCGTGCTGGGCACTGCGTTCGGCAACCCCCTTTACCACTGGTCACAGGTGGAGCTGAAGGACTTTTTCGGCTGCGAGAAGGAGATCAACGAGGCAAATGCAGAGGCAATTTGGGAGGAGTGCAACGCTTACATCAAGGCAAATGCCGTAACGCCCCAAAAGCTTATTGAGTGCTCCAACGTAAAGCACGTTTATACCACCAACGAGATCTTTGACGACCTCACCACCTTTGAGGAGATCGCAAAGAAGGATTATAAGTTTACCGTAAACCCTGCCTTCCGCGCTGACCGCATCATGAACATCGATGCAGCACCCTACAAGAGCTACATCGCTCGCGTTGAGGAGCTGACGCATCCCATTAGCACCCTTTCCGATCTTGAGCGCGCTATCGAGCAGCGCCTGCAGGCATTTATTGCCGTGGGTTGCCGTGCCAGCGACATCGCACTTGAAAAGGTTTGCGTCGTTGCCGATCCCGCCGATGCCGCAGCCGTGTTTGCAAAGGTAATGGGAGGTGAAGCACCCACCGCCGCTGAGGCTGAGGTGTTCAAGGGCTACTTCACCTACTTCCTCATGAAGCTTTATGCAAAATACAACATCGCTACCGAGCTTCACCTTGGTGCTATGCGCGACAATAACGCGATCATGATGCAGCGCCTTGGGCACGACACCGGCTTTGACAGCATTTCCGATACAAACAGCATCGGTCTTCTTTCGAGATTGCTTGATCGCCTGAATGTTGAGGGGAGCCTCCCGAAGACCATTCTGTTTAACCTGAACCCCAAGATGAACTGCGAGATGATGACCCTCATTGGCTGCTTCCAATCGAGCGAGGCGCGCGGCAAGATGCAGTACGGTCCCGCTTGGTGGTTCCTTGATAACAAGGTAGGCATGGAAAGACATCTTGAGGATCTGACCGCAACGGGTCACCTTGCTGTGTTCGTTGGTATGCTTACCGACAGCCGTTCCTTGCTTTCTTACCCCCGTCACCATTATTTCCGCCGTATTCTTTGCAACTATCTCGGTGATATGATGGAGAAGGGTCAGATGACAAACGATATGGCACTTGTTGGTAAGGTGGTTGAGGATATCAGCTATAACAACTCTGTTGCTTATTTCGGCATGAAGGACTAAATTGACTTTTTTGACGCTTGTCTTGGATCTATCAAGGCAAGCGTCATTTTTTTGTGCTTGAAAGTTTTAAAAAGGGCTTTCCAAAACCGTATTTTTGTGTTATACTATTATAAATAATGTAATGAAAGGGGGCGGTGGCTACGGAAAATTTTGAGGCGTACGAATTGCTCCAAAAAATTGATTCACCAAGCGACCTTAAGGCACTGCCCACAGCAGATCTACCCTTGCTTGCTGCTGAGATCCGACAGTATCTCTCCTATCGCGTGCGCGAAAACGGCGGCCACCTTTCTTCAAATCTCGGTGTGGTAGAGCTTACCGTGGCGATACACCGCGTGTTTTCCACACCCCACGATCACGTTATTTTTGATGTGGGTCATCAAAGCTACGTCCATAAGCTTTTAACGGGTAGAAAAGAGCAGTTTGATACCTTGCGTAAGGCGGGTGGGCTTTCGGGCTTTACCAAGCGCGAGGAGAGCGAGCACGATGCTTTTGGTGCAGGGCACAGCTCTACGGCAATTTCCGCCGCGATCGGTATGGCAACGGCAGATGCCCTCAGCAGGAGTGATGCCTACACCGTGGCGGTTGTCGGTGACGGGGCACTTACGGGCGGTCTTGCCTATGAGGGGCTCAATAACTGCCGCAGTGACCTTCGTCTTATCATTGTAATTAACGAAAACGAAATGTCGATATCTCCCAATACAGGTGGGCTTTCCGAGCATTTGTCCCGTATTCGCAGCTCTAAAAAATATATCAAAGCCAAGGCGTTTACATCGCGTACGCTACGTTCCTTGCCTCTTGTCGGCAAGCCCCTTCATGCACTGTTGCGCTGGGTGAAAAAGCATGTAAAACGCCTTGTGTATCAGGAAAATTTGTTTGAGCAAATGGGGCTTCGCTATTGCGGCCCTCTTAACGGAAACGATATCGAGGGGCTGATCGCATCACTTTCCTATGCAAAGCAATGCGGCGGTAGCACCGTACTGCATGTAAAAACCCAAAAGGGTATGGGTGATAGCGAGGCGGAGGCAAATCCCGATCTTTATCACGGCGTATCGCCGAAGGGAAGGGAGAATACCGCGCCTACCTTTTCCGAGCATTTCGGCAAGGCAATTTGTCGTATGGCACAAGAGGATGGCGATCTCTTGGCCATTACCGCGGCTATGAGCCACGGCACAGGGCTTGAGCCCTTTCGCATGGCATACCCCACGCGCTTTTTTGACGTGGGCATTGCCGAGGGGCATGCCGTTACCTTTGCGGCAGGTCTTGCGGCAGGTGGGAAGCTCCCCGTGGTGGCACTTTACTCCACCTTTTTACAACGCGCCTACGACCATATTCTGCATGATGCCGCACTGCAACGCTTGCCCTTGATCTTGGCGATCGACCGCGCGGGCTTTTCCGCTGCGGACGGTGCAACGCATCACGGTGTGTATGATGTGTCACTCCTCTCGGGCATTGCCGGTGTTTGTATGTTTGCGCCCGTTACGGGTGTCGGGATCGCGGCTGCCCTCAATGCCGCACGTAAAAGGGGCGGTGTTTGTGCCATTCGCTATCCAAGCGGTGTAGAGGATCAAGCACTTGTAGAAGCCTTTTATCCTACGGGTGTCAGCGAGCACGATGTGCCGCGCGTGCGGGTATGGGATAGCGGCAGTGCGCCGCGTGCAACCGTAGTGACACACGGGCGCATCGCAGGTGAGGCGCTTGCGGCAGCACGTACACTGCTTGAGGAAGGCATTGCTGTGCGTATTTTGCTTTGTGAATATCTCGCACCCTACGAAGAGCTCGCTGCCGAGGTTGCCCCTCTTTTGGCGGGTGAGGCGACGCTCTTCCTTGAGGAGGAGATTCGCTCGGGCGGCTTTGGCGAAAATCTTGCGTCAGCGCTTAAAAATCATGGCACGTTGCATGAAAATTATGCCATTATTGCGGCAGAAAACGGCTTTGTAACGCCCACAAGCGGACAAACGGTGTGGCAGGCGGCAGGCGTGGATGCCGGGGCACTTTGCCGTACTCTGCGCGATCTTTTAAAGAATAAACAGTAAGGAGAACAGGACGATGATTTTACTCGAACGCACCTCTGTTATGAATTTTGAAAACGCCATTCGCGGCGCACGCAACCCGATGAACAGCTGGGCACGCATGGACAGCACATACGATGAAAACGGCACTTTTATACTTGGCGCAAACGATCTTGATCTTGCCCGTCGCTTGGCGCACGCAGGGAGTGACCACCGAAAGTTTTTGCGTCAGATCTTTGTTTGTGTGGATATTACCGCCCCTCTTTATTGGTGGAAGGAATTTGATACCTATAAGGTAGGCACGGTGGCAAACTCCACCTCTACCATGCATAAGATCCATGCAAAGGCGTTTGAGCGCGGCGACTTTTCACACGACCGTCTTGATGAGGGCGGGCTTGCGGCACTGGATGCGCTTATTGCATATCTTGAGTGTGAGCGAGAAAAATTTGTGGCAGATAAGGCAAATAAGCAGGCATGGCACAACATGATACAGCTTTTGCCCTCCTCCTACAACCAAATGCGTACCGTTACGATGAATTATGAAAATCTCATCAATATTTATTATGCGCGCCGTTCACACAAGCTTGCCGAGTGGCATACGCTTTGCGATTGGATCATGTCCTTGCCGTATGCGAAGGATCTGATCGCGATAAAAGAGGAATCATGATGCAGTTTACCTGCAAACTTTAAGGCAAGCGAGGAAAACATTTCCAATTTTTGAATAAAAAATAACTCCTTTGGGTATCCTTTTCCTATCGATACCGCAAAGGAGTTTTTTTATGAAACGAGCATTTGGATTTTTTTTGGCAGCAATGCTGCTTGTAGCCGCTTTTGCAATTTTACCCATACACGGCGAAGCGGCGGTATATGACAGCGTGATACGCCTGCACGTGCTTGCCAATTCCGATAGCGATGAGGATCAGGCACTCAAGCTCACAGTGCGTGACGCGGTTCTAAAAAAGACACAGGAGATATTAAAGGATATCACCACGCGTGCCGAGGCGGAGCAAATACTCAGAGAAAACCTTGAAGCTATCCGCCTTAGTGCCGAGGCATGCGTGCGAAAAGAGGGAAGGAGCGATGCTGTTGCCGTTTCACTCGGCGAGGAGTGCTATCCTACAAGAGAGTATGAAAACCTTGCTTTCCCCAGCGGAGAATATCTTTCACTTCGTGTAATGATCGGTGAAGCGCAGGGGCAAAACTGGTGGTGCGTGCTCTTTCCCCCTCTTTGCCTTTCTGCCGCAACCACCAAGGCGGAAGCCGAGGAGATCTTCCTCTCGGCAGGGCTTACCGAGCAACAGTACCGCATCATTACGGATAGCGACAATGCCAAATATAGGCTCCGCTTTAAAATTTTAGAGGTGGCGCAGGATTTGTTCAACTAAGGGATAGAAAAGTAAAAAAGAACAGGCTCTCAACTTTTGAAGTGCCTGTTCTTTTTGTGCTAAAATAGGATAAAGCCTGCAATGGAAAGCCCAATGCAAAGAAGAACCGTGGGGTCGGAAATCGCATCAAGCACGGTGTGAAACTGTACGTTGTAGGGCACAGCACGGCGCGGATCGTCAAAGCCTTGCTCGTCACGCATGCGGTAAATGCGTGCACACGCGCGACAGAAAAAGAGCAGAGAAACAAGGAGCATGACGACAAATATAAACAGGAAAAGCTGCACCGTTCCCGTATATTCATACAGGGCGTTCAGGTAACGCTGTGCGACCAAGGAAACAACATTGTAAAGGACGTGTAAAATGACCGTTGCCCAAAGCGAGTTGGTGGCGTAAAGCACCAAGCTGAGCAGAAGACCTGCATATAGGTAAGAGAGCAGGTTAGAGATGTCAAAATGCAGGAGCGCGAAAAGCAGGGTGCTCATCAAAACCGCACGGAAGGCACCGCGACGCTCGTATTCTACTGCAACTATGCCACGGAAAAAGAAATCCTCAAGGAGCGCGGGGAGTACCGCGCCGCCGATCAGTAAAAGGAAGGCTTCCCATGCCGTTTCGGGGCGTGCGGTGTCAAACGCAAGCACGCTGTTGCCAAGCGTTTCCATACCGCCTGTCAATAATGAAAGCAGCAGGCAGCCGGAAAACAGTGCAAAAAACGCGGCAATCATCAGGGGGGTGCATCTGGCACGCGGAAAATGTAAGCGCAGTGAGGCGGTATAGCCACGCCCACGGAAGCACAGATAGGCAACGGCAGGCAGCAAAAACGCCACACACCCCAGTGGGGCGGTCAGCCAAGCTATATCGGAAAAGGGCAATTGATCCATGAACAATTGGCAAAAAAACAGCAAAAGAAAGGTGGCGAGTGCCATGAACCCTACCGTGCGTCGCTCTTTTTTGTAGGGCGGGCGTTCGGGTATCCATTTTGACATATCAAAGTGCTCCTTTCTCGGTGATGATGCTTTGGGGATCGATCAAAAAGTCGTATATGCCACGCGGCAGGCTGTCAAAAACAAATTTTTCATAGAGTGCAAACAGTATATTGCCCTCAAATTGGGGCAAAAAACGGTCGTAAAAGCCGCCGCCGTAGCCAAGTCGTGTGCCGTCCCTTGCAGCCGCAAGCCCGGGGATCAGGCAAAGCGTGCGTGCGGTGGGCGCAGCCTCTTGCGCGCGAGGGGCGGGGGCTAAAATGCCAAAACGATCGGGTGTGAGCTCCGCTTGGCTCTTGTAAAGCAGAAAACGCATGCCGTTTTTGTCGCAACGCGGCAAATATACGGCAATGCCGCGCGCCTTGGCAAGCTCCAAAAGGGGCGTAAGATCCGGCTCCGCCCGCATCGGCAGATAGGAAAAGAGGGCATCTGCTGTGAGAAACGCCGAGTGCTCTGCTATGCTTTTTACAAGTGCGGCATCAAGCAGCGTCTTTTGGTCTGCGGGAATTGCCATGCGCTCCGCCAGCAGCCTTGCGCGCAGTGCTTTTTTATCGGTCATAGACATCAGTCGGCAATAACGGTGCGGCGCAGCTCCTCGGCAACGTCTTGCCCCTTGAGTGCTGCGACAAGCGCAAGTCCAAATTCAAGTGCCACGCCCATTCCTGCGGCGGTAATGATAGTTCCGTCACGAACCACACGTCGGTCGGATATTTTTGCTCCTGTAAGGTGAGATTCAAACCCGGGGTAGCAGATCGCCTCCTTGCCTACAAGAAGACCGCGGTGACCCAAAACCATGGGTGCTGCACAAATGGCGGCAATAAAGCTGCCGTGGCGTGCCGCCGCCTTCAGCGCGGTGTCTACCACGCGGCTTTCGTCAAGATGCTTGGAGCCGGGCATGCCGCCGGGGAGTATGATCATATCGGGGGTGCTATCGGCATACATGCCCTCGGGAATGTCTGCCGCCACCGTAATGCCGTGCGAGCCGCAGATCATTTCACCGCCAATGCCAACCGTAGTAACCTCCAGCCCTGCGCGGCGTAAAAGATCCAACGGACAAAGTGCCTCGATCTCCTCAAATCCGTTTGCCAAAAACAAATAGATCATACAAAGCTACTCCTTACTCCTTAATGCCGTTCATGAGCTGATCCCAGGTGATCTCCTCCCTGTCGGTTGCAGATGCGTCATCTGCGAAGAAATCGGCAAGCGCGGCAAGCGCAACCGTACGCTCCTCGCGTGTGGCAAGATTCTTGATCTTTACCATACCATTTGCTTGCTCGTTGCCGCCCATAATAACCACGTGGCTATAATGCTCCTTGGCGGCAAAATCGATCTGCTTGCCAAACTTTTTGTTGCCAAGGTAAAGGTTTGCACGGATACCGTCCTCGCGCAGGGTGCTGACCAGTGCGGTGTATGCCTCGAGAGGAACATCGTCAAAGCGGGTTACAAGCACCTTGGTGCCGTCGTTTTCAAGATCGGGGATGAGGGCGTGCGTAGTAAGGAAGTTTTCAAGCGTAACGTCACCCATGCCGTACCCGACACCCGAGATCTTGGCGTTCTTTTGGAAGAGCCCCACAAGGTTGTCATAACGGCCGCCACCGAACATGGCGCGGTTGTTTTCGGGTGCCTCGTCAAAGACCTCAAACACGGTTCCCGTGTAATAGTCAAGACCGCGAATGATACCAAAGTCAAACATGCAGTATTTCAGAAGCCCGGTTTTTTCAAGGGCGGCAAAAAGCGCGCGAAGCTCCTTTGCGCCCTCACTTTCGGGGCAAAGGGAGGTGGCGGTCATCACGTCCATTTTATATAGGGCATCAATCCGTGCGATCTGGGCGTCATCAAGTCCCAACGCCTTGAGGTCAGCCTCGTAATTTTCACGTGGCACCTTGTTTTTGCGGTCAACCACCTTAGAAACCTTGCGACTGCCCTCAAGATCGGTCCCTGCGATAGCGGCGATCGCATCATTGAAAAAGCGGCGGTTGTTGATGTGCACGCGGAACATCGTTTCATCGGCGCCGAAGGCGCGCAAAAGAGAAATGGCACTCTCGATCACATCAAGGTCGGCTTCAAAGGTGTCGCAGCCGAAAATATCAACGTTTAACTGCCAAAACTCGCGGAGTCTGCCGCGCTGCGGACGCTCATAGCGATACATGTTGGAAATGCAGAACCATTTTAGGGGATAATTCAGCTCTCCCATCTTGGCTGCCACCATGCGTGCAACGGTGGGCGTCATTTCGGGGCGGATGGCAAGGCTTCTGCCGCCGCGGTCGGTAAAGTTATAGGTCTGCTCCTTAGCAAGCTCCTCACCGCTTTTTGCGGCGTAAAGCTCAAGGCTTTCAAGCATGGGACCGTCATATTCCTCAAAGCAGGCAAGCGCAAGAGAGCTTCTGATCTTGCCGAAAAACCAGTTTCTCAGCTTCATTTCGCGCGGATAAAAATCACGCGTGCCCTTGTAGGGCTGTGTAGAAAGTTTAAAATCCATAAGGGGGGTCCTTTCCCGTTTTTTTAACGGACATAAATATACAAATTATATTATAACATAAAATTTAATACTTGTCCATACGCCCGAAAAAAGATTTTCCGCGCCGACAAAAAAAGTTGTTGCCAATGGGGCATTGGCATGATATAATAAGACTGTAAAAACTTTGCATGATGAATTATGGAACAATTTTGATCTCATCACAACTATAATTAGAATATTATATTCAAAAATTGGAAAATCTCATATAAAAATTAGAAAAGGAGATGCTCACATGGAAATGTTTTTTGATAACGGAATGCATGAGCAGGCAAAGCTTACAAACGAGGAGCGCTTCATCTCGATCTTCAAATCCAAGATCCGCCGTGAGGGCTCGGAGAAGCTGCTGGATTACCTCTGCTCCGACAACTGTGATTTTTTTACCGCCCCCGCTAGCACACGCTACCACGGTGCTTATCCCGGTGGGCTGCTGGAGCACAGCTTAAACGTGTATGACTGCCTTTCGGATTATCTTGCACGCCCCCGCGTGCGCGATGTTTACGGGCTTGATTATTCTGAGGAGAGTATTGCGATCGTGGCACTCTTGCACGATCTTTGCAAGATCAATTTTTATAAAGAGAGCACGCGTAACGTCAAGGAAAACGGCGTTTGGAAAACAGTGCCCTTCTATACGATCGAGGATGATCTTCCCTACGGTCACGGTGAAAAGTCGGTATATATCATTTCTGGTTTTATGCGCCTCACGAGGGACGAGGCGTTTGCCATTCGGTATCATATGGGCTTTTCGGGCAATGAGGATAACAATACCGTTGGTGCCGCGTTTGCCAAGTTTCCGCTTGCCATAGCACTTGCTACTGCAGATATGGAGGCGGCATATTTCATTGAGGGAAGCGAGAAAAAATAATGGAGCGTGATAAGATCAATAAGCGAGCCGAGCCTGTGCTTTCGGGGGAAGGCGAGAAACGGGTACGCGTGCTTATCTACGTACGTTATCTCTTGCCGCTGCTTTCGGCACTGCTCATGATAATAATGGGGCTTTTCTACAACGTATTTGCATTGCAAGGCGGCAAGAAAGTGCAGCTTTGCGTGCTGCGGCTTTGCTTCAACACCTTAAAAAGTGCGCGCGCGTATATGATGGGTGCGGAGGTTGTGGCAGGTGTGCGCAATTTTTACCTTTTGCTTATCATTGGTGCTGCTTGCTTCATAGTCCTTTTTCTACTGGCGGCATTTGAGGCGGGCTTTGCATTGTACATACTTTATCGTACCTTGCGTGCGCGCGCGGTGGGGGACAGCGAGGAAGAAAAGCGCGCCAAGGTGCTCTTCCGTGCGGTGCTCCCCAATCGCATTGTGATGTGGCTTTCCAATGCATTGGTGCTCCCGTTGGCACTCTTTCCCGAATTTTTTTCCTTTGTGTGCGGCCGCTTTTTAACGGTAAGCGGCAGTAGTATTTTTTACGTTCGCTTTAACGTTACGGCAACGGTAACCGGCGTTCTTGTTTTGGTTACTTTAGCGCTTGCCCTTTATCTGCGTCGGTATGAGCGTGCGCTGGGACTTGATCTTTTTTTCATTGATGAAGCGGAGGATGATACGCAGGGCACAGGGGAGCCGGAGGGCGAGGATGACGGTTGGGAGCCGGCAGACGATGATGAAGAGGGAATCGATGAGGCATCGGAAGATGAGGATGAGCTGTAAATAAATAGATTTTTGGCGAAAATTCTTTGCAATGTTTCACAAAAAAATAAACATTTTTGAAAAAAAGCTATTTATTTTTCACAAAAGCTGTGGTATAATGGAACTGTACCAAGTGAGCGATACCTCCCCTCGGTACAGAAAGGCGGAAGCTGATATGAAGATTACCATTAGTGGAAAACAGATGACCGTACGCCCGTCTCTAAAGGAATTGACCGAAAAAAAGCTGGCACGTTTTAATCGCTTTTTCGGTGAAGAAGCGGAAGCACTTGTTTCCTATTCTTGCCGTCACGATTTGCAATATGTAGAAATTACAATATATTACGGTGGCACGATCTTTCGCTGCGAGGAGGGGGCTGATACCTTCCAAACCGCGATAGACCAGGCACTGGATGCACTTGAAAGACAGATCAGGAAAAACAAAACGCGCCTTGAAAAGCGCTTGCGCAGCGGTGCCTTTGATCCTGTTCCGGGTGATATCGAGGAGGAGGAAGAGGGCGAATTTCAAATTCGTACCAAATATATCCCCGTCAAGCCCATGTCGGTAGAGGAGGCGATTCTGCAGATGAACCTGCTTGAGCACCAATTTTTCGTATTTCGCGATGCTGAAACCGAAAAGCCCGCTGTGGTCTACCGCCGCAAAAACGGTGATTACGGTTTAATAACTGAGGAATAAAAACAATAAGAAGGGGCTGATTCATTTAGCGCCGAACAAAAACACACGAAAAGAAAATAAAAGGAAAACCGCTTTTTCTGTCACAAAAATGGCAGGGAAAGCGGTTTTTAGGTAGAAATTCTTACGAATTTCAATTTTTATGTGTGT
>JAFVOQ010000002.1 GCA_017505785.1 Clostridia bacterium | reverse complement strand
GAGCACCCTGCGGCTCATAAATTTTTGATAGGTTTTTCCGAGGCAAGGCGCAGACAAGTGTAGACTTTTCAAGCCTTGACACGGGAAAAGACACTAAAATTTATCGCCGCAGGGCTTATGGGTTCGACTCCCGTGCGGCTAGCCACATCCTGACCAATTTTGAAAACCGATTTATTCTATCACATTTCAGGGATAAAAGCAATAGCTCTCGAAAATTTTTAAATCTCTCTTGGCAGTGCGCGACCCGAGATAAGATCCGCAAAGCAATCGGGGGTATCCACAGGCACACGCACGCCGACGATATGCAAATAGCGCAGGCTGGTATAGTTATAATCACTAAGCGGCCTGTCAAGCGTATCGATCGAATGTGCCGCAACCAAGGGCGTGTCGCCCGAAAAGCCCGTAACCAAAAGGGTGTGATAAAAATCACCTGTGCTGTCGGCAAGCTGTATCACGTCGCCCGTCATCAGCTCCGCACGCGTGGCTTCCCTGCCAAAGGGACCCGTGTCACCGCCAGCCGCCACAAAGGTCGGCGCCTCGGTCATGTAATCCCAAAAATATTCCACCCCCGTCCAGGCAGGGGCGCGGTCGGCGGCAGAACGGTAATACCAGCCGAAATCGGGCGTGTAATTCATCACACAGCTCCCGGCGAGCAATGCCTGCGAAACAAAATTGGTGCAATCGCCGCCAATACCTGTAAAATTGTAAAACAGCGGATTGCGTGAAAATGCATAGCGGCGTGCATACTCCACTGCACGCGCGCGATCGTACGCCTTATATGCAATCATTTTCATCACCTCACCACAGTATATGCAAGCCCCCCTGCTTTCTTTAGTGCCAAAAAACCGCTTCCCCTTGCCACAGCAACAGAGGAAGCGGTTTTTATTAAGTTACTCTCATGGATTTTGATATCTATTTTACTGCTGAGATGCAGACGGTGTGACCTGCGCCGCAAGACCGCTGATATCTACACTGTCAAAGCGTTCGATCAGCTTATCAACAGTATCCTCAACCGAAAGGCCTTGCAGCTCCTCACTCGTAAAGTGATCCGCCAACCCTCTCGCCACCAGCGAAACAGCCGCTTCGCCGATCGGGATCTCATGCGCGGCAAAGACCGCTGTAAGACTGCTTGCAAGTGCCGCATCGTCTATCGAACCGTCCTCCTTTGTGGGGACTTCCTTCAAAGCCGCGGTCATATCCGTGAGGATCGCGCCGCAGCTTTCTCCCAGATCCTCCGGCAATCCCATAGCACTCAGCGCGCAGCGCATACCGACATCGACAAGTGCCTTGCCGACGGGTGCCATACGGGGATGCGTTGCAAGCAGGGTCTGCGTATCTGCCAAAAAGCCGCTGTCGGTGATCAGCGTTGCCAGTGCGTTTTCATCGGCATTGCCAATATTGGCAAGCACCTCGTAGTCAACGGCAAGCTTAAATACATCGGCAAAAAAATCCAGATCCTGGCCGAGATTTTCGCGACTTGACGTTGAAAACACCTCAAGGAAAGCATTTAGCAAGACATTGCCGTTTGCACCCATATCGGGCGGCAAAACGCCTAAAAAGCTCTTGCCCTCAAGCCAGTGATTAGATGCAGTATTTAACACGCCGGAACACAAAACCGACAGCATATGGGAGTTGCCGATATTTTCTGCCAGCGCATCCGCCGCCGCACACTCAGCATCCCCGTATTGCTCCGCCGGGGTCGCGCCGAGCAGCTGCACAGCGCCCGCAACCTTACCAAGCGTTGTAAGCTCTGTTTTAAGGTGCAGCTCCTCTTCGTCCCACTCGCACTGTGTCAGTCCCTCAAACAGCTTCACGCCGAGCGTGCTGTAAAGCGAGGAAACCACAGGTGTTTGCAGTGCGGGAGAAATAAGATCGGTATTATAAGCGGAAAGCTCCTCTACCGCTTCGGAGGAGTCACCCGTATTGAGCTCTGCAATGGTAACCGAAGCAACGTCAAGATAGCCCATAACAGGTGCTATAAATGCAAAAATGCTGATAAACGCAATCAAAAGACCGATTGGCAAAGCGATAAAATGACTGGCTGCGGTATCTGCCGTACTGGGACGCGTAACTGCCGACAACAGCCAGTAAAGCAAAAACAAAGCACCCCTGAGTACCCAGTAAAGCAGCAAAAACAGCAGCGGTGCCACCAGCATTTGTGCCAATGTGCCCACGGCCTTGTCAGCACCTGCCTCACCCGAGAACATCGGTGCAAAATTGGGATCGCCGCCAAACGTTACCTTCAGCCACAGGGCAATTTCCTCCCCAAAATTTGCAGCAATCGCGCGTGAAAGAAAATAGGCAGCCACTACGGCAAGCACTACTGTCGCCAATCGCAAAAGAGATTTTCGCAACCCCCGCCCAAATGCGAGAAACACGTTGGAAATTAAAATAAAAGCACACACTGCCAAAAGTATCAGCTCCATAGTATCCCCCTTTATCCTTATTCAATGCAATATATTTCATACAATGCCATTATAGCCCATTCTTGCCCGCTTGTCAAGAACTGTAAAGTCAGCAAAAGTGGCACGATATCTCTGTCTTTCATACTCTGCCAAGGGTGATATTATGAATATTTTGGTATTGTACGGCGGCACGAGCACAGAGCGTGCCGTATCTATTTGCAGCGCGTTGCGCGTGATCAAGGCACTCTCCGACACCGCGCACCGTGTAATTGCGTGCGATTACAGAGATCCTGTGCCAAGCGCGCCGCTTTTGCGATTGGCGAGGGAAAGTGACGCCGTGTTTCTCGCACTTCACGGCGGCGACGGCGAGGGAGGCGTGCTGCAAGCAGCCCTTGAGCAAGCAGGTATTTTTCATTATACGGGATCGGATGCAAGGGGAGCTTCACGCGCACTTGACAAAGCAAACGCCAAGCACTGCGTCGGCAAAGTAGGCATACCCGTAGCACGGGGTGAAATTTGGCAGCCGAAAGCACCGCCGCCTGCGATCTCCTTGCCCGCCATTGTAAAGCCCTTGTATGGCGGATCGAGCGTGGGGCTGAAAAGGATCGAAAGCGAGAGCGACCTTGCCGCTTGCACCGTGTGCGAGCCCTTGCTTGCAGAGGAATTCCTTTCGGGCAGAGAATTTACGGTAGGCATTTTGGGGGATCAAGCTCTGCCCGCCGTGGAGATCATTCCTTGCGGCGGCATATATGACTACGAACATAAATATACCGCCGGGGCAACAAAAGAGCTCTGCCCCGCACCCGTAAGCAAGGAAAAAGCAGCACTGCTAAGAGAGCTTGCGATGCGCGCGTTTTTGGCACTTGGTCTGCGCGATTTTGCCCGTATTGATTTTAAAGAAAATGCCGAGGGGACGCCCTGCTTTCTTGAAGCAAACACCCTGCCGGGTCTGACCGAAACCAGTCTTTTGCCACTTGCGGCAAGCAGGGCAGGGATCCCCTTCCCCGCGCTCATTGAGCACATGGCAAAATCCGCCGCAAAAAGAAAAATTAAAGAGAAATAGGCAAAAGGGGGTGAGTCAAATGCGGAAATCGCATTTGGTACTCACCCCCGTCGTTTTTGCTTGACGGCTAAACGCCGTCATTTTTGTCCTTTTTGGAAATTTTGATATTGTATCATAATAAAAGCGGACAAAAAACGCAAATTCCGCGCGTCACAAAAGCCTACCTCCGGCTTTTGTGACGAGGGGGCTGAGTCTAATGACTCAGCCTCTTTGTTGCGTTACACCCAAAGGGCATAACGTATGATTTTTAGCGAACGGTACCGTTGCCTTCAACCAAATATTTTACAGTTGTGAGTGCCTCGGGGCCCATAGGACCGCGTGCGTGCATCTTTTGCGTGGAAATACCGATCTCCGCACCAAAGCCAAACTCGCCCCCGTCTGTAAAACGGGTAGATGCATTGCGATAAATTGCCGCGGCATCCACCAAATTCATAAACAGGGCAGCAGCCTCATCGTTTTCGGTCAGGATCGCCTCACTGTGCCCCGTGCCGGTTCGGTTGATATGCTCCACTGCCTCAAGAACAGAATCCACCACCTTTACCGACATGATGTAGTCGTTATATTCGGTGTAAAAATCCTCATCGGTAGCAGGCGTGGCTTCCGGCAAAAGCGGAAGCGACAGTGGGCACGCGCGAAACGCCACATTCCACTTTCTTGTTGCCGCATAAAATGCGGGTAAAAACTTCTCCGCCACAGCACGGTGGCAAATAAGACTCTCTGCCGCATTGCAAACCGAGGGACGCTGACACTTGGCATTTACCGCTACGCGAAGCGCCTTCTCAAGATCGGCATCGGCATCTACGTAAATATGGCAGTTGCCCGCGCCCGTTTCGATCACGGGAACCTTGGCATTGTCCACGCAGTTGCGGATCAGACCCTTACCGCCGCGCGGAATCAGCACATCTACAAGACCGCGCATTGAGAGCAATGCCGCGGCACTGTCGCGCGAGGTATCGGTGACAAGCCCCACCACATCGGGAGAAAGCTTGCAGTCAGCAAGCGCGGTGCCGAGTGCTGTCACAATGGCACAGTTGGTTTTTATCGCCTCCTTGCCACCGCGCAGCACCACTGCGTTGCCTGATTTTATGGCAAGAGCCGCCGCATCGGCAGTCACATTGGGACGTGCCTCATAGATCATGGCAACCACACCAAAAGGCACCTTCTTGCGTATGATGTGAAGCCCCGAGGGACGATCCCAGCTCTCCTCACCCGCAAGCGGATCGGGCAGTGCAATGAGTGCTTCTACCCCCTCGGCAATGGCGACAATACGCTCTGCCGTTAGCTTCAAGCGGTCCATCATAACAGCGGGCACGCCGTTTTCGGCAGCGTGTGCAAGGTCCTCGGCGTTAGCCGCAAGTATGGCATCGGTATTTGCTACAAGCTCGCGTGCCATAGCCTGCAAAACAGCACAGCGCGCCGCGTGATCGAGAACCGATACGGCAGGTGCCGCCGCGCGCACGCGACAGCATAGCTCCTTTACGTGTTCAAATGCGTTTTCCATTTTCTTTATTCTTCTCTTTCCAAAATTTGCTCTATTTCCACCACGTACATGCGATGATAATCGCCTGCTGTGTAGTTTTGCAGCAGCTCGGGCAGGACAAAGCCCTCCTCGCGCAAGGTATCTGCATACAGCTTACGGCAAATAAGATTAAGGCGTGCTTCGGCAATTACGGGCGTGCCCTCGTGCAAGAGAGGCGTGAGGCCCGCCGCCTCAAATTTGTTGAGATCTCTGCCGCTTTTGGTGCCGCAAAGACGGAGTGCCCCGCGATAGGACTCATCAAAAAAGGAAAGCGAAAGCCGTTCGGATTGCTCGGTAAGTGCATATGTGTAACGCTGCGGACGCACAAAGCAAAAGGCAACGGGGCGGTTCCAAAGAAAACCCATGCCTCCCCATGAAGCGGTCATGGTATTGACAACCTCCTCGCCGCTTTCATTTTTGCCGGCAGCGGTGATGAGCATCCAATCCTTACCAATGAGATCAAATACGCCGTCAATCTCTTGCGGCGCAAGCTTATGAAAATTTTGCATAACATCACTCCTATTTTATTGTTTCGTTCAGAAGAAATTGGGAACATAAGTGCTCCCTGTATAGCATATTCAAAAAAACATCACACACATGCTAAATACAGGATATATACTTGACAGAACTGAAAAAAAAGGTAAAATAAAGATAGCCGCAACAGCGCGCTGTTGCGGCTATTTTTAGCCCTGTGCTACATCCTCAGCGGTCTGCTCCTCATCATTTTTAAGAGCATCAGCAGCCACCTCATCGGCAGGCTCCTCCTCGATCTCATCAAAGTCAACGCAATCCTCTATCTCTTCGGGATCGTCGTATACGGTGCAGAACGTGATCAAATTGCGAAGTAAACGATACAAAACAAAAGCAATAGCGGTTGCGGCAGTGATGACCGACAGCGTAATGGCAATGATCTTGCCGTAATTGGTTTTTTCACTCATAATCCGATCCTCCTTTTCAGGGTATACATATTGTAGCATATTCAGATACGAATTACAAGAGAAATTAAAAAAATGCGAGGAATTTTTATGACACAGCAAGAAATTGCAACAAAATTAAAGGCCGCAGGTATTGAAAATGCGGCATGGGAGGCAAGATTGCTTTGCGAGCATTTTTCGGGTGAGTCTCTTGCTAAGGCGGTAAAGCGACGCGTGGAGCACTACCCCCTACAATATATTTTGGGCGAATGGTACTTTTACCGCGAATGCTATGAGGTGAGCGAGGATTGCTTGATCCCACGCTCTGACACCGAGATCTTGGTAGATACCGCAATAAAATTACTGCCGCGCAATGCACGGTTTTTGGATCTTTGCACGGGCAGCGGCTGTGTAGCGATCTCAACGCTTGCCAATCGCACAGATACCACCGCCACGGGCATTGACCTTTTTCAAAAAACACTTGCATTAGCCGAGCGAAACGCAGGCAAAAACGGTGTTTCCACCCGTATTGATTTTTTGTGCCATGACGTGCTCACTCCCCCACCGGCAACGCTTGGCAAAGGTCAATTTGATGCAATTCTTTCAAATCCGCCTTATATTAAAAATGATATTGTCCCCACCCTACAGCGCGAGGTCGGCTTTGAGCCGACGGCGGCACTGATGGGGGGCTTTGACGGGCTTGACTTTTACCGTGCCATTTTAGAACAATGGTGTGTGCTGCTAAAGCCGCAGGGCATACTCATATTTGAGATCGGGTATGACCAAGGTAAGGACTTAGGGGACCTTGCCGCCGCACACGGGTTTTCTTCCACCGTGAAAAAGGATTTCGGCGGCAACGATCGCGTTGTCATTTTACAAAAATAAGTCTTTTCCTGTGAATTTTTGCTATCATAAATTACGTGTTTAAAAAACTCCCCTCCGCTATATGCGGAGGGGAGTTTTTGCATCATTTCTTATTGTACATCAACAAGAGTGGTTCTCAAGGTCTCAACAAAGGTCGCAAGGTTTGCGGTTATTCTTGTCAAATCCTTAGAATACTGAGAGGTCCAAGCTGTACCCGCCTTAGCCGCATACATTACCTGGTAGTCGGGCTGGTAAGCACCCGTAGCCGAACCGGCAAGGGCGGAACGAATAATACGAGCGATATCAACCTCAATGGAAGCTCTGATGATTTCACACATATCAGCCTCACACTGCGTGGGAGAAGACTTCAGCTTCATGTTCAACTCGAAAATAACAGGCGTAGTCTTGCGATATGCCTCGGAAGACCAGCACTCCAGCACTGCGGTAAGCATAGCGAATGTTTCCTGCTCGCTGCTGCGCTTGTCGCAATCAATGAAGATAGAATAAATGGAGAACTCGTTACCGATAACGGTGTAATAGTTCTTCTGGTTGAGGTCATACTTGGGAGTAGGAAGAATACCGTAATTCTCTACATTATCGTTGTTAACCAAGCTACCCTCTGCCTGACGCATGTAGCCGATCATGAAATATGCGGTGCCGTTATAGAAGGCCTGGTTCCAAGTCGCACCGGTGGTTCCGGCGTCATGGAAATCGTTGGTACCAAACAGCGTGTGCAGCTTAGCTGCCAATCTAACGGTCTTGGTAGAGGTCCAGTCGTCGGAGATCTTCAAAACGCTACCGTCGTTGGTGGGCTCAACCATGCGCAGATTGGAAGCGCCGTACAGAGAAGACATGGTATTAACTACAGCGGCAACACCGTACGTGTCATCGATAGTAGTGCCGTCACCCTGCTGATCTACATATGTATTGGAAGCAAGAGAAATAAATTCATCCAGTGTCCATTTACCTGCATAAGCCTTTTCGTAGATCATGTTGGTTGCAGTATTCTCAGCACTGCCCTCAGGCGTTTTTACATGAGGATTGCTTGCAAAGTAGTCCTCAGCCTCCTGCTCGTAACGCTCGTTGACCATATCCTTGTTAAAGAAAATACCGATCATCTGGTCAATTGCGTTTGTGGAGCAGTCGCCGGACACGAAATACAGGTTGTTCGAAATAGCCAAGTTGTGGGTCAGGTTTTTGGGCCACCAGGGCTTTTCAAGATCAATGTAGCTGCCCTCAATTGCAGTAATATTCTTAATCAGACCCGTCATCAGCAAGGAGCCCGCGTTGGGTGCATAGGAACCGATCAGGTCAAAGTCGTGTGTGCCGGCATCCTTTGCGCGCTGCACGCGAGAAATGAAGCCTGCGCGGTTACCGCCGTCACCGGGCTCGGCAATAAACTCCAGCTCGATGCCAAGACGGTCTTCAATTTCCTCATTACGCTTGTAAATAGAAGAAAGGCGCGCATCGTCAACCTCTTCGGTCTGAACGAACTCGGAACCTACAGTAGTGCCGCCGGTCCAGTAAAGGAAAGTGACGGTATCATTAAAATCAAGGTTGTCGGGCAGGTTGTCGTACTCACGCCAAACGCCCCATTCGTCCTCTGCCCATCTTACACCGTTTTTGTCGGTTTTTACAGTGGCGGTGTTTTTGTTTTTGTCCTTATCGCTGTCATTGTCACATGCAACAACGGTAAGTAAGCAGAACAAACAAGCCAGCACAAGGCAGATCACGCGTGCAAATTTTTTCATTGTTCTCTGCTCCCACCAAAAGTGGGAACTCCCTCCTTTGTGTTTTTTTGGATTTGGGTTGATAGAGTTCTCGTAAATTATAACAAATTTTTCTTTTGTTGTCAAGAGCATTTCGGCAAAAATATCGAATTATTTTCTTCACAAAACGATCACATTTCGGTGCAATTCCACGCCTTTTACGCTTGCTTTCTCGATTTTTATCTACATCAATATATAGTACATAAAAAGTCACAATCATTGAAAGCAACGCTCGCCAACACAAAAACAACAAAAAGGGAGAGGTTCCGCTTGCGCGAACGTGGGCAAATTTCATTTCACATCGAGCAAAGCGAGATATTTCAAAATGCGCGGCGCGCATTATTTCACGTTTTGCGACAGCAAAACATTTTACTTATATTTCGTCCTATAATATGCTCTTAAAGGTGTCACACACCATAACCTCACAGGGCAAGGCGCGAAAAAAGGAGCACAAACAAAATTGGTGAGGTTCTTAGCGGAGAATTTTCACCTTGACAAAAGTGCAAGCATCGCATTTGTCTGTACAAATGCAAAAGGGCTAAGCCCAAACCCATATACGTGAACCCCCAAAGCTCATACTTCGCTTCGGGGAATCCCTAAACAAGCAGAAAGAGCAAGAGTAAAAGGAAACAAATCCTTCTATCCTTGCTCTGTTCGTCTTTATGGATGAATTGATGCTGACGCATCATGAATTGGCTTCGCCATGATTTCTCGCGTTGCTCCATGAATTGAATTGCAACGAATATCATGCCCGTAGGGCAATTCACGCAGTTTACTGCAATTCATGACACGAAGTGTCAATTCATGCAACCTTGTTGCAATTCATTGCGTGCTCTCCGTTAAGGACAACACGCTAAACGTCCGTACTCCTTTTTCGTAGTAGGGCGGGGGTTTATCTCCCGCCGTTCTCTTTATTTCGGCGGCAGCAAGCCACCGCCCTACGATTTTTCGGTAGGTAAAATCTGCTTTCCGGAAGGTGCCACTTGCCCCCTATTTTTTATGCTTTACATGCCACTAAACCAACCGAACACCGTATTTCTCGAACCAAAAATCAAGCTGACACAGCCAGGCGATGAGCTGCGGGCGCGACATCAGCTGCCCAAACCAAGTGACGTTTTCTCCGTCAAGGAGTGCCTGCAACCTTTGCCGATCCACCACTTCGCTGAGAAATCCGCCCCCTTCAAGCCTTTTTTTCAGCATACGCCTCACCAACGCCTCGTATGCGGGATTATGGGTTTTGGGATACGGGCTTTTCTTGCGGGTAAGAATACGGTCGGGTAAAAACCCCTGCATGGCACGGCGCAGCAACGCCTTTTCTTGGCGGTTTTCAAACTTTATATGCCACGGAACGTTAAAAACGTACTCGAGGATGCGGTGATCGGCAAAGGGTACGCGCACCTCCACCGCGGCATGCATGCTCATGCGATCCTTTCTCTCCAAAAGGTTTGCCATAAAATAGCGTGTAGAGAGCCAGGTCGCATGCCGTGCCACGCGGTCACACTCGGGCTCGCCGTCGAGCACAGGGCAATCGGCAAGGCTTTGCCGATAGACCTCCTTCATAAACTCAAAACCGCGCGCGGCATGCACTACGTTATCCTCAAATAGCCCAACACGGGTGTGGGGATCGTGCAGCCAAGGAAAGAAATCGCGATAGAGCATCTCGGGGCGGTAAAACCACGGGTAGCCACCGAATATCTCGTCGGAGCACTCGCCCGAAAGCACCACGGTGTGTCGCCTTTTGATCTCGCCGCAAAACCACACAAGCGAGGAATCGATATCCGCCTGCCCCGGCAGATCACGCGCGGCGGTAGCGGTATACAGCAGCTCAGCCACAGCATCGGTGGGTGCTGTCAGCACGGTATGCGCAGTGCCGAGCTCTGTGGCAAGTGCCGCCGCGAAATCGTCATCCCCCTGTGGCTGAAACAGCGTTGAAGTAAAGCTCTCCCGATTGCCCTCGTATTCAAACGAATAGGTATCCAGTGTTTTTTCACGCGCACCGAGCACGCGCGCAGCAACGGCAGTGATCGCCGAAGAATCAAGTCCGCCCGAAAGCAGCACGGCAAGGGGCACGTCGCTTTCAAGCTGACGGGTAACGGCATCGACAAAAAGCTCGCGCACACGGCGTGCGGCTTCCTCGGCGCTATCAAGGCAGGGCAGAGCCTTTAGCTGCCAATAGGGCTTTTCCGAAAACCCCTCGCGGGAAAGCGTAGCACAGTGCCCGGGCAAAATCGCTTTAATGTGCCGAAATATGCTCTGCCCCGGCAGCGTAACAGGCGCAAGATACAAAAGCTGCCAAAGCCCAACCTCATCCACCTCCGCCGGGATCGCACTGTGGCAAAGCAATGCCTTTATCTCGGAGGCAAAATAGAATTTACCGCCAACCTGTGCATAAAAAAGCGGCTTTACGCCAAGGCGGTCTCTGGCGAAAAACACCGTGCCGTCACTCTCGTTGTGCACGGCAAAGGCAAAAATGCCATTGAGATGCGTTGGTGCCGCATCCCCCCAAATGATATAGGACCAAAGCACCGTTTCGGTGTCACATTCGGTAAAAAACACCGCGCCCTGCGCCTTTAGCTCGCGCCTGAGCTCCTGCGAATTGTAGATCTCGCCGTTATACACAACAGTATAGCGTTTGCGGCGAAATATCGCGCTCATCGGCTGTTTGCCGCCTGTGGGATCCATGACCGCCAAACGGTTGTGGTAGAAGCAAACGCCACCAAACGCATGCACGCCGCTTGCATCGGGGCCGCGGTGCGCCATTGCCTGCCCCGCCACGACCGTTTCTTTTTCCAAATGGTTCGGGTTCATAAAATCAATACACCCGTTTATCGAACACATAAGCCTCACCTCGCTACATCGTATGAGCGAGTGCGGCGCGCGGTGCATATTCTGCCAATGGGGGAGATATCCCACCGATAAAAATAGCACATGCACATATCAATTCAGAATAGGAGAACGAGATGAAGATCGTTTTGATGAGATCCCCTACGGTACTTGCACCGCTTTTACGTCGCATCTTTCACATCCGAAAGAAAAAGTAGGGGCTGTCACATTTGGCGCGACCGAAAAAGTCCGCACGTATAAAGAAAGAAGCTCATTTACCCTAAAAAGAGCAAATGAGACAGTTCTCTCACAAAATAGGTTGAATTTCTTCGAAATTCTTCCATTTTGAAACGGACTTTTTCTACCGTCCCTCGCAAGGCTCGACGTACTGAGTAGCCCCTCGGTAAGGGGGTGCCTCAAATTTGCATTTGAGCCCCCTCTGTAAAAAAGCGGCGCGGTCCTGATCTTGGGCCGCGCCGTTTTTCGTTATTTGCTTTCTACCACCAAAAGTGCCCCGTGGCGCACCTCAACAAGCGCGCAATTCCCCGTGATCTCGTTGCTGACGGCATATTGGCAGGCACGCTTCAGCTTCGCGTTTTTGAGGGGATATTTGCACCCATCAACAGAAACGCCCTTGGCAACCTCTCCTACGACAATGAAAGAAAGGTAGGTGTATGCGCTGCGCGCGATCAGAGCACCCGTGTTTCGCAAAAAGCGCACGCGGTTAAAGCCGTCGGTCATAACAGCATGCGCGCCGCGCTCAGCCAAATATTCGAGAACAGATAGGTTCGAGAGCGTATGGTCAAGGCGGCCCGAAAGCCCACCGATCAGCACGAAATCGTTTGCCCCACGCGAAAGCGCAAGATCCACGGCAAGCTGCGTGTCGGTGCGATCCTTTTCTGGGGGGACCTGCAAGATCTCCTCTGCCTTGGGCAGCGTGTCCCTGCCGATCGAATCAAAATCACCCAGCAGGATCTGTGGCGTCACGCCAAGCAACTCGGCATTGTTCCAGCCGCTGTCGGCGGCAAGCGTCATATCCTCTTTTTGGGGTCGTTCTGTGATCGAGGCGGGGTCGATCCCACCGCCCACATAGATGTACGCACGCATTATTTCTTGCTCCAATCGTTTTTATGTTTCAGCTCCTCATACATGGCAAGGAACCCACGGTGACGGGATGCGGAGATCCGCCCCTCCCTTACCGCCTGAAGGATCGCACAGCCCTCCTCCTTGGTATGCGTGCATTTGGTATAACGGCAAGCGCCGATATAGGGCGCGAATTCACGCATTACAAAGGGCAGATCCTCTTTTTTAAAGAAATCAAAGCGCACAAAATCCAGCATGCTAAAGCCGGGCGTGTCGGCAACATACCCCTCGCCCACGGGGTAAAGCTCCACGCGCCTTGTGGTGTGCTTTCCGCGTGAGATCTTTTGGCTGATCTCACCCGTAGCAAGCCCCAAATCGGGATACAGTGCATTGAGCAGTGTGGATTTTCCAACACCGGATGCGCCCGAAAACGCCGCAATGCGCGCGCCAAGGTTGCGGTCGATCCACTCCCGCAGCTCCGCAATACCCTCATCCTCAAGCGAGGATATCGAAAAGGCTGTAAAGCCCGCATTTTCATAAATTTCCTTCAACTCTGCCGCGCGTTCGGGCGCAATGTCACGCTTGCAAATAACGGGGATCGGCTCAATGCCGTTGTGCTCGGCAATGGCGATCAGCTTATCGATCGTTTCGGTAACGGGATCGGGCTTTGCCGCCGCAAAGGTGATGAAAAGCACCCCCAAATTTGCCATAGGAGGGCGGATCAAGGCACTCGTGCGCGGCAGGATCTCGGCGATCACCACACCGCCACCGTCGTCGGCCTCGGCACGCTCACCCGTATAACGCGATACAGCCACATCGTCATACCGCACACGCACGCGATCACCCACCAGGGGAGATAACCCCGCATGGCGAAAATTGCCCTTGGCGCGCGATGCCACCGTGCGCCCCGAAAGCGGCGTGCTGCCACCGTCCAATTTGATCTCGTAAAGACCGCCAAGTCCGCGGATCAGTCTTCCACATTCCTCGTATTGCATGCCGTTCCCTTTCTAAAAAATAAATGCCAGTATGCTGCCAAGCAGCCCCATTGCCCAAAGTGCCACAACGGTTACGAAAAAAAGTGTAAACAAAGCAAACAGGTTGGCAAGCAGCAAGCGCCTCACCGTTGTGCGTTTTTTCTTTTGTTTTTCCTTTTGCAATGAAGGGACCTCCCTTTGTTATCGGTTCCCTTATCTTGCCCCGTTTTGGGCGTTTTTATTGATTTTTTGCGCCCTCACCTTCCGCCAGCTCCGCACGGCGCAGCTGACCGCACGAGGCGTTGATATCCGATCCCAAGCGGCGGCGCACCGTTGCGCGAATACCGTTTTCCTCAAGCACCGCACAAAAACGTGATACGGCACGCTTGTCCGCGCGCCGAAAGCCTGTTTCGGCAACCTCGTTTACCGGAATGAGATTGACGTGTATGGGCATGGTTTCGGTGCGCGTACGCAAGCTGCGATTGAGCAGGAGTGCCAGGCGTTTTGCCGCCTCGGGCGCATCGTTTTTGCCTGCGATCAGCGTATACTCAAAGGAGATACGTCTGCCCGTTTTTGCGTAATAGCGGCGGCAGGCATCGAGCAGCGTAGCAATATTATAGCGTCTGTTAACGGGCATAATGGCACTGCGTGTTTCATCGTCTGCGGCGTGCAGGGAGATAGAAAGCGTAATGGGCAGTGCCAGTACCGCCAGTCGGTCAATGCGGTCCGCGAGGCCACAGGTCGACAGCGAAATGTGTCGGTAGCCGATATTCTGTCCCTCGGCATGGTTGACCAAATGTAAAAATTTTACCACATTATCAAAATTATCAAGCGGCTCACCAATGCCCATCATCACAATGCCGCCAATGCGCTCGCCGCTGTCTACAGCCGCGGCGATCACCTGCCCCACGAGCTCACCCGCGGTAAGATTTCGCACCTTGCCGCCAATGGTAGAGGCGCAAAATTTGCATCCCATGGCGCACCCAACCTGCGAGGAGATACAAATGGTGGTGCCGTGCTCATAGTGCATCAGCACACTTTCAACGCAGTGCCCGTCAGCAAGCTCAAATAAATACTTTACCGTACCGTCAAGGGCGGAAACAAGCTTTTTTCGCACACGCGGCAAATGGTAGTACGCGACCTCGGCAAGCCTGTGTTTTGTCGCCTTGCCGATATTGGTCATCTCATCGGGCGAGATGCCGCGATGAAGCTGCCCGAAGATCTGCCCCGCGCGGTAGCGCGGCTCGCCAAGCTCCGCCAGCAGCACCTCTAACTCTTCTTTGTCGAGCGAGAGCAATTCCTTTTTTTCTTCCATGTTATTACCCCTGTCGGCGCAAGCGCGCAATAAAAAATCCGTCGGTGCCGTGTGTATCGGGTGCCAATGTCAGCATGCCCTCGGCGGCAACGTCGCCCACCGACCATGCCTCAAGTGAAAATTCTTGGTGCTCCTCTAAAAATGCCCCTATCTGCTCCTCGTTTTCGGCAGGCAGCAGCGTGCAGGTGGAGTAAAGTAAAATACCGCCGGGTGCCACCAGCTCCCCTGCCGCCCGAAGGATCGCCGCTTGCACGGGCAAAAGCCCTGCCGCGCTATGGATATCCTTATACCGTATATCTGGCTTTTTGGCAAGCACGCCAAAGCCCGAGCAGGGCACGTCACAAATAACGCGGTCAAAGGTGCCGAGCGCATCGGGGTGCGCCGCGCGCGCATCACCCGCATCGGCAGTGAGGGTGGTAATACCGAGTGTCGCCGCACCGCGACGAATGAGAGAAAGCTTATTTTCGTGCAGATCAAAGCTGCGGACCTCGCCCGTGTTTGCCATATCCATGGCAGCGCCAAACGATTTCGAGCCCGGTGCCGCGCAAAGATCAAGCACGCGCATGTGGGGCTCTGCCGCCAATGCCGCAACCGCAAGCTGTGAGGCTTCGTCCTGTACAAAGCAAAGCCCTTCGGAGATGAGTGCGTGCAAGGGCGCATCACTCGGCAAAACGACCCCAAACGGGGCGTTTTTTGTAGGTACAGCACCGGGCACGCGTGAAAGCAGCTCCTCGCGCGAAAGCTTTAAAGTATTGGTACGCACCGTAACGGGCGGATGCTCTTCAAATGCCGCAAGCAACGCCTCGGCACGCGTAAGCCCAAATATACGGCAAAAGACCTCTGCCGTGTCAGTGGGTACCGAATAGCGCACCGAAAGATAGGCAAACGGCTCGTCGGCGCGGTCGGGATAGGCAACCGCCTTGCCTTGGCGGCAAAACGAACGCAGCAGCGCGTTGACAAAGCCCTTACTGCGGCGAGGGCTCAGCTCTACCGCCTCGTTTATCGCGGCGTGATCGGGAATACGGTCTAAATACAAAAGCTGGTAGAGTGCCACGCGCAGCGTCATGCGCACGCCGCGCTCAATGGCAGAGGGCGCAATGCTCGAAAGCCCGTCGATGATATAGTCAAGGGTGATGCGATGCTCGATCACCCCGTAAAAAAGCGTGGTAACAAGTGCCTTATCCTGCGCCCCAAGTTGCACCTCGCGCGAGAGTGCCGCATCCAGCGCGCGGTCAGCGTACTGCCCCGCCGCCTCGGTGCGAAGCAAAATTTCCTGTGCTACGCTGCGTGCACCGCGTGGCTTCGAGCCCTGCGCGCCATGGCGCATCGGATGCGACATCAGCGGCGGCGGGAATGACTACCCGCAATAACCAGCAGCCGAAGCACACTCAAAAGTCCCACGGCAAGTGCCGCCACATACGTCATGGCAGCGGCACTGAGCACACGGCGAGAGCCCTTCAGCTCCTCGTCGCTCATCGTTCCCGACCCCGCAAGGCAACGCATGGCACGGCGGCTGGCGTTAAACTCAACAGGCAGGGTAACCAACTGAAATACAATGGCAAGCGAATACGCGGCAATGCCGACAAACATCAGCCACTCCCCTACAAAGGGTGCCGTGTACGCGAGGAGCAGACCGATCAAAAACATCGGCATGGCAAGCCTCGAGCCCACGTTGCAAACGGGCACGAGTGCCGAGCGAAGCTTTAGGGGCAGATAGCCCTTGCTGTGCTGCATGGCATGCCCCGCCTCGTGCGCGGCAACGCCGACAGCGGCAACGTTGTTGCCGTGATATACACCCGCGGAAAGACGCAATACGCGAGAACGGGGATCATAATGATCGGTGAGCTCCCCTTGCGTCATTTCGATCGATACGTCGGATAAGCCGTTGCTGTCAAGAATACGGCGGGCAACCGCACCGCCCGTCATGCCGTGGCGCAAAAACTGCTGTGCGCCCGCACGGTATGAGGATTTGACCTTAAATTGCGCCCACAGCGACAAGAAAAAGCCGGGGAGCACGATCAGCAAGGTCCAATCCCACCAAAAAAATCCAAACATACTGCTATCCTTTCTTTGCGTTTAATTTAAAATATCGTTGATGTTCAGCTTTCTGCCCCGAATATAATCGGCGGCACTCATGCGTCCCTTGCCCTCCGGCAACACGCGCGCGAGAAAAACACTGCCCTCACCGCACGCCACCTCAATTTCGCCTTCCAGTGAAAGCACCGTGCCCGGTGCCGCCAAAGCACCTTCCGTTTTACCGACGTGCGCCCCTATCACCTTTAAAAGCTTGCCGTCGGGCGTGTGTGTAAATGCCAGCGGAATGGGAGAAAGCCCACGTATGGTGTTATGCACAGTATGTGCACTTTTCGTGAAATCAATAAGGCAATCCGCCTTTTCGATCTTGGCGGCATAGGTGGCACACTCATGTGATTGTGCCTTGGGCGTGACCGTCCCCGCGCGAAGTGCCGCAAGGGTATCGAGCAGCAGGGCGGCACCCGCTGTACCAAGCTTATCATGGATATCCTCAAAATTATCGTTTTGTGCGATCGGCACACGTGCCACAAGCAGCATGTCGCCCGTATCCAACCCCTCGTTCATCAGCATGGTGGTCACGCCCGTTTCGGCATTTCCCTCCATAATGGCGCGCTGCATGGGTGCGGCACCGCGGTATTGCGGCAGGAGCGACCCGTGCACGTTTACGCACCCGTAACGGGGGTAATGAAGCACCGACGGGGGTAAGATCTTGCCGTATGCCACCACCACGATCACCTCGGGATCAAGCTGTGAGAGCTCGGCATCAAACGCGCCGTTTTTCAGGGTCGTCGGCTGATATACGGGAATGCCCTGTTCGGTTGCATACACCTTGACGGGCGGCGGCTGCAGCTCGTAGCCGCGTCCCTTTGGCTTATCGGGCTGTGTGACAACACCAACGATCTCCTCACCCGCCTCAACAAGTGCCTTCAGCGTAAACAGTGCAAAATCGGGTGTGCCCATAAACAATACACGCATCAATACTCCTCCTCGCTGAGCATACGCGTCACCTTATCGATATAGAGCTTGCCGTCAAGATGCTCGATCTCGTGGCAAAAGGCGCGTGCAAGGAAATCGTGCGCGGTAACCTCGTATTCCTCACCCTTGCGGTTGAGTGCGCGCACCGTTACGTGCTTGGGGCGCTTTACCAGCCCATAGCGGCCGGGCACCGAAAGGCAGCCCTCAGCACCCTCCTGCTCCCCTGCGCTCGCCACGATTCTCGGATTGATCAGCTCAAAGACCTCTCCCTCCTCAACCTCGACCACCGCAATGCGCCTGAGGATCCCCACCTGGGGTGCGGCAAGTCCCACGCCGTTTGCGGCGCGCATCGTTTCGATCATATCATCAAGCAGAGTCAGCACACGGGGGGTGATCGCCTCAACGGGGCGGCAGGTCTTGCGCAGCACGTCATCGCCCACCGTGCGAATTTGTAATTTTGCCATTTCAAAAGCTCCTTTTTTAAATCATAACTTCTAAGATCATAACGCGGAAGGATTAAAATCAACCGTCAAAAGCGGTGTTTGCGGCTTTTGCTTACCAAATGTATCAAGCAGCACGCCAAACATCTCGCGCGTGCGACGGTTCAACGCACACTTGATGACCATACGCATACGGAATTTTCCGTCAGCGCGGTAAACGGGTGCTTCAAAGGGACCGAAGGCGAGGATCTGCACGTCACGGTAATCGGCGGCGATCAGGCCTGCTATCTCATCGGAAAGTGCCTTTGCGGCAGGCAAGAGCTTACGCTCATCGGTGTGCGAGAGCGTGAGCAGCGCAATATCGCAAAAGGGCGGAAAGACCAGCGCGCGCCGCAACCTGATCTCGCGCTCGTAAAACGCCTCGTAATCCTGCCGACAGGCAAGGCGTATCACCTCATGGTCGGGGTTGCTTGTCTGAATGACCGCGATCCCCTCCTTTCTCGCACGCCCCGCACGGCCAATGACCTGCGTCAGCATCGAAAAGGTGCGCTCCGCGGCGCGATAATCGTCAAGGTAGAGCGAGGCATCCGCCATAAGCACGCCCACCAGCGTTACATCGGGGAAATCGTGCCCCTTGGTTACCATTTGCGTGCCAAGCAGCACATCCGCCTCATGGCGGCGAAACGCCCCCAGCATTTCATCGTAAGAAAACCGCGCACCCGTGGTGTCGGTATCCATACGCAGGATCTTTTTGCCCGGTAGCAGTGCGCCAAGCTCCTGCTCCACGCGCTGTGTGCCGTAGCCCATGCGCGCAAGATGCACTGAGCCGCAAGAGGGGCAAGCCGTTGGCAACGGCTTTTTTCTGCCGCAAAAATGGCACAAAAGATATCCCTCGTCATAGGTGTGCCCCTTGGTATGGTAGGTCAGCGTGACACTGCACGAGGGGCAGGTCAGTGCCTCTCCGCAGGAGCGACAGGAAACCACGTGATTGTACCCACGGCGGTTCAGAAACAGAATAGACTGATTGCCCGCGGCGGTATTTTCCTTTAGGATCTCACGCAGCTCGCGCCCAATGGGCGAAATGTTCCCCTCTCTTGCCTCATCGCGCATATCCGCGATCTTAACGGTGGGGAGCTTTGCGCCCGCGTGGCGGTGCTTTAATTTCAAAAGCGTGTAGCGCCCCTCGAGCGCACGCTTATAGCTTTCAAGTGAGGGTGTGGCAGAGCAAAGCAGAAGCATTGCGTTATTTTTTGCACAACGCCAGCGCGCCACGTCGCGTGCGTGATACTTCGGATTCATATCCGATTTGTAGGTATGCTCGTGCTCCTCGTCGATCACGATCAGCCCGAGGCTCTTGACAGGCGCAAACACCGCCGAGCGTGTGCCCACCACAACGTCTGCCTCGCCCTCAAGAATACGGTAATAGGTATCAAGACGCTCCCCTGCCGAAAGCGCGGAATGCATCACGGCAACGCGCCTTCCGTACCGCGAGCAAAAGATAGAAAGCGTTTGGGGCGTGAGGGCAATTTCGGGCAGCAGCACGATCACGCCCTTGCCGCAGGAAAGCATATGATCAATGGCTTTTAGCATCATTGGCGTTTTGCCGCTACCCGTTACACCGTGCAGCAGCACGGCGTGCGCCTTGCCGTCACCCGAAAGCTGCTTTAACGTAGCAAACGCCTCGGCCTGCTCCTCGTTCAGTGAAAAATCGGGAGAAAGACCGCCCTGCTCGGATACCGTTTCATAGGAATTGCGCCACACGCGCTCGGCGCGCCGCAAAACCAGTCCCTTTTCCACCAACGCATCGAGCACAGGCTTTGAAAAGCCCGCCTCGCGGAGCTGCTCCGCCGTCTGCTCACCCGAAAGGAGCAGCTCCAGTGCGGCGCGCTGCTTTTGCCCAAGGCGCAGCTTCTTTTCGCTGCCTTCAGTGGGGGCGGTGCGCTTCGCATCTTGAGTAAGGGCATATGTCACCTTCTGCTTTTCTCCCATTGCGCGCTTTTGCTCAAACTCGCGCACAACCAGCCCCATGCGCAGCAACCGCTTGAGGTGCAGCTCAACATCACCGCCAAAGCGCGAGGAAAGCGTGTCGATGCCTGCCCCCCCGATACGGGAAAGGTGCGAAAGCACAAAGGTTTCCTCAGGGGAAAGCTTTGATACGTCCCTCGGCACCGTGCCCGTGGGGCGATAGTATTCCACCAGCCCCGAAAAGGCACCCGACGGGATCATGGCATGCACCGCGTCACCCGTTGCACACAGCGTGATTTCTCTTAAAAAGCAGACAAGCCCCAGCATTTCCTCAGTGAGTGAAATGCGAGGCGTTGTAACCGAAAAAATAGGTTTTACGGCATCATGCACGGTATCTGCCGCGATATCGACAACAAGCCCCATGTGACGGCGATTGCCTCCACCGAACGGAACGGTGACAAAGCTACCCGCAGCCACCTCGCCCTCAAGCGCACTTGGAATGCTGTAGTCGTATTCCTTATCAAGAAAACGAGGGGCATCCAGCAATCTGACTCTTGCATAGCTTGACATGGTGCCCCTCCCTTCTCATAAAATGATAGATTTTTTCAATATCCTCTTACAGATCCGCCGCGACTTCCTCTTCGGCTGCTTCCTCCTCGGCAAGGGGCGCATCTACAATTTGGTAATCCCCTTTGTGAATGCTGTCAATGGCATTCTTCACAGCCTTTTTATCAGCAAGATCCTGGTCAATGAGGGACATGATGCTGCCGCCCCCCTCCTTCGTGCCCGTCAGTGCATTTTCGGCACTCGCGCGCTGTCTTACGTATTCATCGGTAATGAGGCGCGCGCATTTTGCGGTGGCAATGGCAAGCTGGTAACGGTTGTAATTGCCTTTTGTAAGCTCATCAATAGTAGGGTAGATCATCTTGGTTCTCCTTCGAAAATTTTATATGTTCAATATTTTTTAGCGAAAATACTCCTGTGCGGCGTTGCTGTTGCGCGCTACGGCACAAGCCTCGGCACGTACAATGGCGCGAATATCGGCTACCGCCTCATCCGCCTTGCCGTCACGGTTATAGATCACGTAATCGTAATCACCGACACAGGGCACCTCCTCGCGTGTGCGCGCAAGTCTTTCCCTGATCTTTTCCTCGGTTTCGGTGCCGCGGCCTCTAAGGCGCGCCTCCTGCACGGCAAACGAGGGGGGCAGCAGCATAATGAGCACCGCCTCGGGGTATGCCTTTTTCACGTTGCGTGCACCCTCCACCTCAATTTCGAGCAAAAGGTTGCACCCGGCGGCAAGCACCTCCTCGGCCTCCTTTTTCGGCGTGCCGTAATAGTTGCCGCAATATTCGGTATACTCAAGCATTGCGCCTGCCTTGATACGTGCCTCAAACTCCTCGCGCGTAAGGTAATGATAATTCACGCCGTCAACCTCACCGGGGCGCGGGGCGCGCGTGGTAGCGGAGATCGAATAGCGATACGCGCTGTCGCGAAGCAATGAGCCCAGCACCGTGCCCTTGCCACTGCCGGCAGGACCCGATACTACGATCAGCAAGCCTTTTTTTGCGCTCTCGCTCATCCCTCGTCCTCCGTCTCCTCATCCTCACCGATGCTGTCATCCTCAAGGCGGTTGGCAATGGTTTCTGCCTGAATGGCAGACAGGATCACATGCTCACTGTCGGTGATGATCACGGCACGTGTGCGACGGCCGCACGTTACGTCGATCGTTCTGCCCTCGTCCTTTGCATCCTGTATGAGGCGCTTCACGGGTGCGGAGTCGGGACTGACCAAGGCAACCATACGGTTTGCCGCGACCATATTACCAAAGCCGATGTTTATAAATTTCATCTTATACTCTTCCTTTCGGATTTAACATTTATACAGAGTATATTATAATACAGATACCTTATTTTGTCAATCTGATAGTCGAAATTCTTTTTGTCAAAATGAAATTTTTGGGCATAAAGCGAAAAAAATTCAAAAACCCCCTTGCAAACATGGGCAAAATAAGGTAAAATAAGATTAATCATATGCTTTGCAAGTATTCGCAAAGCAAAAAACATGGAAATCAACCATACTTCGGAGGTATAAAATGGTAGTAGCAGGCGATTTTAAAAACGGCGTAACCTTTGACGACGGTCAGGGCAACGTGTTGCAGGTAGTTGAATTTCAGCATGTAAAGCCCGGTAAGGGTGCGGCATTTGTACGCACCAAGCTGAAGAACGTGATCACGGGTGCTGTGATCGAAAAGACCTTCAACCCCACTGACAAATTTGAGAATGCATATATCGAGCGTAAAGAGATGCAGTACTCCTACAACGACGGCGATCTTTACTACTTTATGGATATGGAAACCTTCGATATGATGCCCCTGAACAGCGACAAGCTCCCCGACAGCTTTAAGTTTGTAAAAGAGGAAATGCTTTGCAAGATCATTTCCTACAAGGGCAACGTATTTGGCGTAGAGCCCCCCACATTTGTTGAGCTTGCTGTTGCCAACACCGATCCCGGGTTTGCCGGCAACACCGCAACCAACACCCTCAAGCCTGCAACGCTTGAAACGGGTGCTGAGATCAAAGTTCCGCTTTTCATCAATGAGGGCGACGTGCTGAAGATCGATACTCGCACGGGTGAGTACCTCTCCCGCGCATAATAAAGCAAAAAGGAGAAGCACCATGAATTTAACTGAAAAGGCAGCTTATCTCAAGGGCTTGGCAGAGGGCCTTTCCCTCACTGAGGAAACCAAGGAGGGCAAGCTGATCAAGGCGCTTATCGACATGGTAGATGCGCTGGCAAACAAGGTTGAAGAGCTTGACCTCGACGTTGAGGAGCTCAACGATTACTGTGAGGAGCTTGACGAGGATCTGCACGACGTTGAGGAGGTGCTCCTTGACGATTATGATGATTATGACGACGAGTGCGACGGCGAGTGCGATTGCTGCGATCTTGCAGACGAGTGCACGCTGTGCGACGACACCTACGAGGTAGAGTGCCCCGCTTGTGGCGAAAAGGTCTGCTTTGATGAAAGCATCGACCCCGCTGAGCTCGCTTGCCCCGCATGCGGCGAAAAGCTGCTTGAAGGCGAAGAATAAATAATAAACAGAAAGTGTCCTGAAGGCCTATGCCGACAGGATACTTTTTTGTAGCAGATCCGAAAAAGAAAAGGTAAAATTAGAAAGATTTTAAAAAGCTCTTGACAAGCAGTTAAGGTTGTGCTATACTCTTTTTAGAACAATTCTAAAAGGAGGTGCCTATGGTTCAAAAAAGAGCTGCCATTTTAGAGGTGCTGCGAAACTCACAGGGGCATTTGCAGGCAGACGAGATCTTTCGGCGCGTGAAGCAATACTACCCCAACATGGTGCTTGCCACGGTTTACAACAACCTGCACGCACTCACCAATGACGGTTATATCAGACACATAAAAACCGCAACGGGTGCCGATTTTTACGACAAAACGCCCACCCCCCACGAGCACGCGCTGTGCGTGAATTGCGGCAAGCTGATCGATGCTGACCTTGGCGATCTTGCCGCCCACTTGCGAGAGCGTGCCGACATTCCCGTTCTTTCCTACGACCTTATTTTGCATACCGTTTGCCCCGATTGTGACAACGGATGCGATCAAAACAATACTTAATTTAAAAGGAGATCACACCATGAGCAAAGAGCTTAAAGGTACCAAAACCGAACAAAACCTGCTTGCCGCCTTCTCGGGCGAGAGCCAAGCACGCAACAAGTACACCTATTTTGCAAGCGTAGCAAAAAAAGAGGGCTACGAGCAGATCAGTGCTATTTTTGCAAAAACCGCCGAAAACGAGAAGGAGCACGCAAAAATGTGGTTCAAGCTCCTTGGTGAGCTTGGCAACACCGCCGAGAACCTTGCCGCTGCCGCTGCGGGCGAGAACTACGAGTGGACCGATATGTACGCCACCTTTGCAGATGAGGCGGATGCCGAGGGCTTTACCGAGATCGCCGCAAAATTCCGTGCCGTTGCAAAGATCGAAAAGGCACACGAGGAGCGTTATCGCGCACTTCTTAAAAACGTAGAAATGCAGGCAGTGTTTGCAAAGAGCGAGGAAACCATGTGGGAGTGCCGCAACTGCGGTCACCTTGTTATGGGTAAAAAAGCACCCCAGGTTTGCCCTGTTTGCGTACATCCGCAGAGCTTCTTTGAGGTTCGCGCAGAAAACTACTAATATTCACATAAAAACTGCACCGCGCGGCAAGCCGCGCGGTCTTTTTACTTGCATTTCACCTTTTTGTGTGCTATAATAACATCAATTCCGGCAAAAGAGGTTTTAAGCTATGAAATTCACGTTTCTCGGTACTGCATCGTGCGAGGGGATCCCTGCGCTGTTTTGCAACTGCCCGCGCTGTGCGGCGGCAAGAGCACTGGGTGGCAAAAATATCAGAACGCGTGCACAGGCAATGATCGATGACGATATTTTGATCGATCTGCCCCCCGACACGCTCTATCATTTTCAAACGCAGGGCATTGAAGGGCACAAGATCAAGCACCTGCTTATCACACATTCTCATTCCGATCATCTCACGCCAAAGGAGCTGCACAACCGCGGCCCCAGGCGCTGCGACAACATGGACATTGACGTGTTGCACGTTTGGTGTAACAAGGGCTCTTATGATGCCATTCAAGCCGTAGCACCCCGCGAGGATTACGTGCAAATTCACCTCATCAAGCCCTTCGAGCCCTTCACTGTCGGCAAGTATCAAGTAACTGCCCTGCCTGCCAATCACCACAACGGTGACGAAGCGGTTATTTATCTCATCGAGGGTGAAAAAACCGTGCTGTATGCCCTCGATTCGGGCTATTTTTACGACGAGGTATTTGACTACCTCGCCACCCATAACGTAAAGCTCGATCTTGCCGTATATGATTGCTCACTCGTGGAGCGTGACTGGCCGCACATTGGTGGTCACATGGGCGTTCACAGAATCCGCCGGGTCGTGGAGAGGCTCCGCGCGCTTGGCGTAGCAACCGAAAAAACGGTCCATAGCATCAGCCATTTTTCGCACAACGGAAACGCGCTGCACGCCGATATCGAAGCACTTGTGAGGGACGACGGCTATTTTGTTCCCTATGACGGGTGTGCCGTTGACCTGTAAAGAAAAAATCACCCCAAAGGGGTGCCTTCCATAAAGCAGGTTTACCTACGGATAAGAAATTAAACTTGTAGGGGCCTTCTGTGAACGCCCGCGGGCGAACGCAGTTCGCCCCTACGGAAAAGGACAGAGAACATGAAAATTCTCTGTCCTTTTTTCACACTCCTTGCCCCGCAAGGTATAGTGTGTTACACTTTTTAGATGCACTATCGGGCGGCAGCAAAGCCTTCCTCCGGGAGGAAGGGGGACCGCGATAGCGGTGGAAGGAGCCCGCGTGACTTAAAATTCAGATTAAACTTCATTGTAACGCGCTCTCCCTCACCCGACTTCGTCGGGAGCTCCCTCCCGGAGGGAGCCTTTGGTTTGTGCGTCCCGAAAGTCAGTCTTCTTTTCCTGACAAGCACTGCTTTTGTGGACACAAAAGCAATATTTTATTTCAATTTTTCTTTTATCTTTGCAATTTCTTCATTAAACCCTTCGCGGAAACCATACCAGCTTTCTTTCACT
>JAFVOQ010000013.1 GCA_017505785.1 Clostridia bacterium | reverse complement strand
TTTTGAAACGGACTTTTTCTACCGTCCCTCACAAGGCTCGACGTACCAAGTACGCCTCACGCCTTGTGATGAACGCTTCTCGCCTAAATCTGACTATCCCCTCGGTAAGGGGGTGCCTCAAATTTGCATTTGAGACACCCCCTTTTTTGATACACAAGGACATCCTTTTGAGCGTTTTCTCTTGTAGGGGTCGTGCACAAGATGCACCGTGTAAAATTCCTTTGCGTAGGGGAGCTGTGCCCGGCTACAAAAATGTGCGAACAAGGCGCACCGTGATACGATATCCCGTAGGGGCGCTTCACGAAGCGCCCGTTTGAAAAATTGCGGCGGGCGATTCGTGAATCGCCCCTACGGATATAGCGTAACATATCGCAAAGCCCCTGTTGTATGGAACACGCCCCCTGCCCTGCCACCAGCGTGTGCACATCAACATATATTGACAACGGGGGCAAATGCGTGCTACAATAATAAAAAACCAAGGGGCACGTATATGAAAAAGATTTTGACCTTTATTTTGCTTCTTTCTCTTTGCTGCCTTGCCGCGGCTGGCTGTGACGAGGAAAAAAATGAAAATACAAATGAACAGCAGGGCGACAGCTTTGAAATGACCGCAACGGTCATGGAGCTTGGAGAAAAAATTTCGGTCAACGTCACCGCCTCGGAGTATGCCGAGGGGCAATATCTGGTGAACGTTGCCGACACCGTCGAGATCCTAAATGCCGAGGGCGAGAAGATAAAAAGAGCCGACCTTGCCGTTGGTGATACCGTAAAAATTTGGTACACGGGACAGGTCACCATGAGCATACCGCCGCAAATTATTGCACTGAAAATTCAAAAGCAGTAAAAGGAACGCCTATATGAACACCGAACCGAAAATTTTTGCAAACTCCAAATGCTTTAAATTAGCCGAGAGTCCCATGTGGCACACGCGTCAGCAGGCACTGTACTGGCGCGGCTACCATGGGGAGATCTACCGAAAGCGCACACCCGAAGATCCCGATAACTTTGAGTGCTTTCAGCTTGATATCGGCAAGATCGGGAGCATGGTCTTTACGCTAAGCGATGAAATTTTACTCTTTGCCGAGGGCGCAAAAGTATGGCGTTGGGTGCCCTACGGGGAGCCCGTGCTGCTCTTTGATTTTCAGGGAAACCTCTTTAATGACGTGCTTTGTGACAGCCGCGGCAGGATCTATTGCGGCATGCTGGCAGAAAACTTTTTTGACCGACCCAACCGCGGCAAGCACGGCTCATTTTGGTGCTTGCAAAACGGTGAGATGACCTGCCTTGACAACAGCATATCCCCAACGCCCAACGGCATTCGCATTTCACCCACCAATGACAAGCTCTATTTTGCCGTTACCGACGAGAACACCGTGTATCAGTACGACTATGACGTGGAAACGGGTACACTTTCAAACAAGACCGTATTTGCCGAAAACTGCCGCCCCGACGGCATGGCAATGGATGCCGCAGGCAATTTGTGGGTTGCCGATTGCCGCCCCGAGGGCGGCGTGGTCAGCTACGATCCCAATGGCAACATTCTTTCGCGTGTGCACGTACCCGCCAACCGCACGATGAGCCTTGCCTTTGGCGGTGCCGACGGCAAGACGGTGTTTGTTACCACAGGGTGTGCCTCCACGGGGCAGGTCGGCCATGACGGCGGCGTGTTCGCCTTTCGTACCGATACCCCGGGGGCTGCCGAATATCTCTTTCCCCTTTCTTAATTCTATTCTTACCATTCATAGCCGCAAGAAGGTGTGTTTTGCATCTTCTTGCGGCTACTTTTGTTTGCAAAAAGGTGATTTTTAGGAGAAAAATCCTGTCGATTGCAACCACAACGTGCAAAGTGCGTAAAAAATGCTCCAAACCGCCCGTTTGTTTTTTGAAAATTCACACTTTGTTCATGTTCGTTTGCTACAATAATTTACACAAAACACAATCTGCACAAGGAGCGCATACATATGTCACTTACCTATATTATCAACGGAAAAGTCGTACTGCCCGAAGCCGTTGTGTGCGGCAAGGCTCTGGCGTTTGACGCGGAAAACGGAACGATCCACGGCGTTGTCGACAGCGTCCCTCAAGGGGCACAGGTGATCGATGCCGCAGGCTGTTACGTAGCCCCCGGGCTTGTAGACATCCACATTCACGGCTACCTTGGTGAGGACACCTGTGATGCAAGTGCCGAGGGCATTCGCAAAATGGCAGAGGGCATTGCCAAAAACGGCGTAACCGCCTTTTTGCCCACCACCATGACGGTGGCGAAGCAGGAGATCGTAGCCGCCCTTGATGCCGTACGCAGTGTGAAGGAGGAAAGCCGCACCTGGTGTGGCGCAGAGATCCTGGGCGTGCATGCCGAGGGGCCCTTTATCAATCCTTCCAAGAAGGGTGCACAGGCAGAGGAAAACATCCTTGTGCCCGATGCCGACTTTATTCTTGAAAACGCAGACATCATCAAATCGGTTACTCTCGCCCCCGAAATGGATAAAAATCACACCGCGATCAAGCGTCTTGCCAAGGACGGGCGCGTGCTTGTTTCCATGGGCCACACAGACGCCACCTTTGATGAGGCAATGTCTGCCACCCGTGACGGCGTTGCACACGCCACCCACCTTTTCAACGCCATGTCCGCGCTTGCACACCGCAACCCCGGCGTGGTAGGTGCCGCACTCGCCGCAGATCATGTGACGGTTGAGGTCATTGCCGATACCTTCCACATCAACCCCGGTCTTTACAGCATCATTGCCAAGGCAAAGGGCAATAAGATGATCCTTATCACCGACTGCACGCGCGCAGGCGGCATGCCCGACGGCGAATACGACCTTGGCGGTCAGCCCATTTTCCTCAAGGGCATTGAGTGCCGCCTTGCTGACGGCACGATCGCCGGCAGCGTTTTAAAGCTCAACTGCGCCGTCAAAAACGTACTGAGCTACACCATGCTGCCCGTAAACGAGGTCTTTCACATGGCTTCCCTCAACCCCGCCACGGCAATCGGCTGTGAAGGGCGCATTGGCTCGCTTGAGGCAGGCAAGGATGCCGATATTATCATTGCTGATGAAAACATCAATATTATAAGAACGATCAAGAAAGGAAAAACGATCTATGAAGCTTAAAGTAAATGCCCCCCTTGACCCCGGCTTTATGCCCATGTCCCTTGTTTTCCGCGATTTCGAAGCCGCTGTAAAGGCTGAGGGTGGCGAAAAACTGACCCTTGCACTCGAAAGAAACGACGGACTCACCTCCGTTTTCACCCTTGACGTATTTAAGGACGGCACGGGTCACGACGAGGAGAATCACGCATTTGTAGAAAGAATTGTAAAGACGCTCCTTTGGACGCGCGGCGGCTACAAGCTGACCATTGCGGGCTCCAAGGTTATTGCCGATCAGCTGAAGGCTGACTTCTCGGAGGGCGGCGCGCGCGACTTTGACCGCGTGTTCATGTCCGAGGTTTACGAGGCTCCCTTTGAGGTAGTGCACGTTCCCTTTGAGAAAGCACCCAAGGAAAATGAGAGCGCCGCACCCGTTGGCCGTCACCTTGACGGCTGCCGCATCGGCTTTGATGCAGGCGGCTCTGACCGCAAGGTCAGCTCGGTTGTACAGGGCGAGGCAACCTACTCTGAGGAGGTCGTTTGGTTCCCCAAGCTCCAAAATGACCCCCAGTATCACTACGACGGCATCATGGATGCCATGAAAACTGCCGCATCCAAAATGCCCCGCGTTGATGCGATCGGCGTTTCGACCGCAGGCGTTGTTATAGGCAACCGCATCATGACCTCTTCCCTGTTCCTCAAGGTAAAGAACGAAAACCCCGAGGCATTTGAGAAGGTGGCAAAAAACATCTATCTCGATATCGCAAAGACCTTTGGTGAGAATGTACCGGTCGAGGTTGCAAACGACGGCGACGTTACCGCCCTTGCAGGCGCAATGAACCTGGGCGACACCAACGTGCTTGGCGTTGCCATGGGCACGAGCGAAGCAGGCGGCTACGTTGACGGAAACGGCAACATCACCGGTTGGCTCAACGAACTTGCCTTTGTTCCCGTAGATTTCAACAAGGAAGCTATGCTTGACGAGTGGTCGGGCGATTACGGCTGTGGCGTAAAATACTTCTCACAGGATTCCGTGATCAAGCTGGCTCCTGCCGCAGGCATTGAGCTTGACGAGAGCGCTTCCCCCGCAGAAAAGCTCAAGGTCGTACAAAAGCTGATGCTTGAGGGTGACGAGCGTGCCGTTAAGATCTACGAAACGATCGGCGCATACTTTGGCTATGCCGTTGCTTATTACGCACTGTTCTACGATATCAAGCACGTGCTCCTTATGGGTCGCGTATCCTCCGGTGAGGGCGGAAATATTCTTTACAAGAACGCAGAAAAAGTTCTTGCCGAGGAGTTCCCCGAGCTCGCCAAGAAGATCACCATTCACCTGCCCGACGAGAGCAGCCGCCGCGTCGGTCAATCGATCGCCGCAGCAAGCCTGCCGCAGATCAAGAAATAATCCTACATTTTTTTGGGCGCTTTGCTTGCAGCAGAGCGCCCCTTTTGCAATTTTTCCAATCCCGTTGAAAAAAAGCCCATTTTGTGCTATACTAAAAGCACTTACAAATCTTCAATACATCCTTGTGAGGAGTATATATGAAAGCAAAACAAAAGCTTGCGCTTTCCTCTACCCAAATCATTCTTTTAAGCTTCCTTGTCACCGTATTGTTGGGAAGCCTGCTGCTCTTTTTGCCTATCAGCGCAAAAAGCGGCACAAGCGTTTCTTATATCGATGCGCTGTTTACCGCTACCACCGCCACGTGCGTCACGGGTCTGGTCACCCTGCCAACCGCTACCACGTGGAGCGTATTTGGGCAAGTCGTGATCCTTTTGCTCATACAGATCGGCGGACTTGGTACCATTACCGTTCTTTCGGGCATTGTCATTGCACTGCACCGCAAAATGGGGCTAAAGGATCATCAGCTTATCAGCGACGCGCTCAACGTAAGCTCACTTTCCGGGCTTGCAGATCTCGTAAAAAAGGTGATCTGCGGTACACTTCTGATAGAGGGCGTCGGCGCGCTGCTTTATCTGCCCGTTTTTTTACCCGAATTTGGCGCGCGTGGCATTTGGATCTCGGTCTTTACCTCAATCTCGGCATTTTGCAATGCGGGCATTGATATCATTGGCGAGGTCAGCCTTTGCAATTACGCCTACCACCCACTCATCAATGCCGTGACAAGTGCCCTCATTGTGCTTGGCGGAATCGGCTTTATTGTTTGGTGGGATGTCTTGCGCGTGTTGAAGGGCTTTCGGTCACAAGGCATACGATGCCTGCACAGATTGACCCTTCACAGCAAAATCGTGCTGCTTACAACAGCAGTGCTCATTTTTGGCGGTGCTGCTTGCATTTTTATATTTGAATATCAAAATCCGCTTACGATAGGCAACTGTTCCCTGTTCAATAAAATACAAGTGTCACTTTTTCAATCTATCACAACAAGAACGGCAGGCTTTGCTACGGTTCCACAAGAGTGCCTTACGTCGGCCGGTGCTATCATCTGTTTGTTTTTGATGTTTATCGGCGGCTCTCCCGTGGGTACTGCGGGCGGCGTGAAAACAGTGACCCTTGCCGTGCTTGCCGTAACCGCACTCTCGGTAATTCGCAACAAAAACGAAGCAACGCTGTTTAACAGAGCACTTTCGCGCGAGGCCGTACGGAAGTCAATTGGCGTTGTTTGCACCTCGTTTTTCATTATGCTTCTTTCTACCGTCCTACTTGCCGCAGTGACACCCGCCCCCGCGCTTGATATCATTTACGAAACCGTAAGTGCCACCGCAACCGTTGGGCTAACAAGAAATCTTACACCTTTTTTAAACACTGCCGGCAAGATCATCATCATTGCCACGATGTACTTTGGCAGGGTCGGTCCCATTTCCCTTGCCATTGCCTTCCAAACCAAAAAAGAGATCACCCAAAATATTAAAAATCCCACAGAAGACGTAACCGTGGGGTAAGGAGTTTACTATGAGCTTTCACAAATCATACGCCGTATTCGGTCTTGGCAGATACGGCCTTGCAGTCGCCAAGGAGCTGGTAGATCACGGTGCTGAGGTTTTGGCAGTGGACTGTGATCAAACCATTGTCAATTCTGCCATTGCCGATATTCCCTTTTGCAAATGCGCCGACGTAACAAATGCTGAGGTCATCGACCAGCTTGGCATTGCCAATATCGACGTGGTTATCATCGCCATGGCAAACAACCTTGAGGCAAGCGTTCTCGCGGTCATGCTTTGCAAGGAAGCGGGCGTGAAAACCGTGATCGCAAAGTGCGCGAATGAAACCAACAGAAAAATTTTAACCAAGGTGGGCGCAGATAAGGTCGTGTTCCCCGAAAAGGAGTCGGGCACAAGACTGGCAAAAAATCTCCTCAGCTCGGGCTTTGTTGATGTGATCGAGCTTTCAAACGACGTTTCCCTCATCGACCTTGATGTAAAGCCGGAATGGGCAGGAAAAACACTCGTAGAGCTCAATTTGCGAAAAAAATACACGATCAACGTGGTTGCCATACGAAAGGGCGATACGCTTGAAACCAGCATCGACCCCACAGCAAAGCTTGAAAGCGACATGCAACTTGTCGTTATTATAAACACATCCAAGCTGCAAAAGCTGAAGTGATGAAGTCATTATTTGACACCGCTGCTTTATTCATTAGCACATGCAGTCACATTGGGAGGCAGTTATGCAAAAACGAAGTAAAATTTTAATTGCGGCTATTGCTCTGCTTATGATCGCCACCGTTTCTTACAGCATCTTTTTCTTTGGCTTTCACCTGCCCAAAAAGAAGCTGGAGGCAGATCGTGCGCGGCAGGTGCTCGAATATTACCAAAGCAAGCTTACCCTTTATAAGGCGGAAAATGAGCGATTTGCAGACTACGAGGTGGACGTTGCTTTTTTGGGAGATAGCCTTACCGACGGGTACGATCTGTTAAAATACTATCCGCAGTATCTCACTGCAAACCGTGGCATCGGGGGAGAAACAACACACGGCTTAGCGTCAAGAATGCAAATTTCTCTCTATGATCTAAGGCCCAAGGTTGCCGTCTTGCTGATTGGTGGGAATAACCTTGATACCATGCTTGAAAACTATGAGGCGCTCCTTGTCGGCATGCGCGACAACCTACCCGAAACCAAGGTGGTGCTCGTTTCTCTTACTTCAATGGGTGGGGATTGGGCACACAAAAACCAATTGGCGGCTTACAATAACGCGATCATCAAAAGGCTTGCACAAAAATATGCGTTCGCCTTTGTCGATCTCTACACCCCCTTGCTTGACGAGGTAATCGGAGAGCTCCGCGCGGAATATACCACCGACGGCGCACACCTCACACCGCTTGGCTACGAGGTGTTTACCGATACCCTCACCCCCGTGCTCGACAACTTACTGCAAAGCGTGAAGGAATAAAACTTCCCAACAAGCGATAAACGCCTGTTGGGAGATTTCATAGCAAAACACACATACTCATTATATCAGTATAGCCTCGGGGCTGTCACATTTGGCGCGACCGAAAAAGTCCGCACGTATAAAAAAAGAAGCTCATTTACCCTAAAAAGAGCAAATGGACAGTTCTCTCACAAAATAGGTTGAATTTCTTCGAAATTCTTCCATTTTGAAACGGACTTTTTCTACCGTCCCTCACAAGGCTCGACGTACTGGTAGCCACACGCCTTGTGATGAACGCTTCTCGCCTAAATCTGACTATCCCCTCGGTAAGGGGGTGCCTCAAATTTGCATTTGAGACACCCCCTTTTTTTCGTTATCGACAAATCTTTGGCGTTGCGTTATAATAAAGAACGGCAAGCCATAATTAAAGTATTAAAAGAATTTTCAAGCAAGGAAAGCTTGTATAGCGTCTTGCTAAGACCATAATGAAAAGCACCTGTTGACAACAAGCATAAAACGAGAATCAAAATCGGTTTTCGAAAAAGTTTACAAAACGGTTGACAATATGGTTAAAATAAGTTAAAATAATAGTTGCAAGCTCAATCAAGGAGGAGAATTATGAATAAAGAATATGCAAAAAGCCTAATTTCAAGCAATAAGTACTACTCCATTGATGATTTGCGTTACAATCAAAAAGTGGGCATCATGCTTTCCAAGGAGGAGTTTGCAGAGCTTCTCCTTCTAAAAGATCAGCTTGTTGAAGAACACTTCCCTGCCATGCGCGCTCTGCCACTCAAAACCTTTAATTCCAAGCACTGCTTTTTTGTGAACGGAAAATATATACTGTCTGCCATTGAAGAATATCTAAGACTTCTTGTTGATGATTACGAAGCCAAGAAGAGCTATCTTTTTAGCAGAAATGCAGAGGATGTAGCGGTATCGCGCCTGTTTTCGGAAATTGAAGGCTCGCTTGACATTGAAAATGTTCCAACGACACGGCGGAGAATCGAGGAGGTTCACAAAAGCCAAAATCTATCCGATGAAAATGACATTATCATCAAAAACATGCTCGATGCAGTCACCTTTATCGTACAGGAAAAGCCTGCTTTCAACAAGGAAAATTTACGCAAGCTGTATCATATTTTAAGCTCCTCCTGCCTACCCGACGACAAAAAGCTAAAACAGGGAGCCTATTACCGTCACGGAGAAGTGTTTGTCGGTGATTTTGAGGGCGCAGATTTTCAAATGATAGACGACTGCATGAACACCCTGTTTGCATTTGCCAACGATCCTAAAAACATTAAAGAATATGATATTCTGCTCCCCTATATCTGTCATTATTATGTGCTTTATATTCATCCCTACTTTGACTACAACGGCAGAACGGCAAGAATGATCTCCTTTTGGCTGAGCTATATTCATGACATTGCAGGTGCACCTCTTTTCATGAGCGAGGCGATCAACGAAAGCAAGGGCGAGTATTATCGGGCAATCACCAATACCAGAAACACCAATAACGATCTAACCTATTTTCTCGGGTTTATCCTTCAAACGTCTATCAAGTATAGCTTCGTATATAAAAATCTTGAGGAGATCCGCAACGAGCTTTCAAGGACGGGCGACACCCTAACGAAGACCGAGTGGGGACACGTCAAAAAAATTCTTGTCCACAATCCCGAAAATTACTTTAACCATAAAATGTTTATGGAATATATCCACGCTAAAATGACAAAGCAAGGCGCGATGAAAATTTTGGATAATTTGGCAAGCTATAACCTGTTGCAAAAATCAAAAAACAGAAAAGGCGAAGCCATTTTCAAATTCAACCCGGATTTTATCACCTACAAATTCCATGAATAACAAACAGGGGTGACATCAAATGCATTTTGGCATTTGATGCCACCCCCATGCATTTGCACAGCAAATGGCAATTTTTAACCGCCAAGACAAGCTCTTGTTGCGCGCTGTGCGCACAACGACGAACGCCATGCACGGCTTGTAAAGCCGTGCATGGGTGAGTTTCCGTACGGGTCACCGCGAAATGAAAAAAAGCACCGCAATGCGGTGCTTCATTTCGTGGTGAGCCATATCGAAATTTCGCGCCATTTTCAGCCCTTGGCATTTAGAAATCCGCGACCAACTACGCGGGTGATGGGAGCTTGTCGGTTTTGCGACAGCAAATGGCGGTTTTAACCGCCAAGACAAGCTCTTGTTGCGCGCTGTGCGCGCAACAACGAACGCCATGCACGGCTTGTAAAGCCGTGCATGGGCGAGTTCCCGTACGGGTCACCGCGAAATGAAAAAAAGCACCGCAATGCGGTGCTTCATTTCGTGGTGACCCGTACGGGAATCGAACCCATGCCTTCGCCGTGAGAGGGCGACGTCTTAGCCGCTTGACTAACGGGCCATTTTTGCAACGGTGATATTATAGCATAATCTTTTCAAAAATGCAATACCTTTTTGAAATATTTTTTGAATTTTTTTGCATCTTGATATATTGCGATAAGCAGCCGCCTTTTCCGCCTTATCGGACAGGAAAAGCGGCTGCTTTTATTTGCTCTGAAAGGACGCCCTTAGAACACCATCAAAATGATCTTCGCCGCGAGCACCACCATAACAAGAGCGATAGGGTAGGTGGCTGCATAAGAGGCAGAAACATCATCCGTCTTAGCGGTGCTGATCAATGCACCAAGCGCGGGCGTTGACGTCATACCGCCTGTGATAGAACCAAGGTTGTTGAAAATGGAAAGCTTGAACACAAACTTGCCCAGCACAAAGCCAAGGATCATCGGCACCAGCGTCATAATAGCACCGTAAATAAAGTAAGAAACCTTTACGTTAGAAACGAAGTTTACGCCACCGGGCACACCTGCGCCGATCAGGAACAGTACAAGACCGAGTTCGCGGAAGAAGTTAAGCGTTTCCTTTTTAAGACGGCAGTCGATCGGGCCAATGTGGCCGAAGTGACCGATGATAAGTCCCGCCACGAGCGTACCGCCCGAGGTGCCGAGCGAGAAATTGATACCGGGGATCTTAATGGCGCCAATGATGCAACCAAGCGCAATGGCAAGGAAGAAGGGGAAAAATCCAAACGGGTCAAGCTGCTTATACTGCTTTTGGGTTTGCTTGATCTCAACAGCGGCAGCAGCCACAAAGGATTCGCGCTCCTTGTCAATGTCAACCTTGAGGATCTTGGGCATGATCTGCACAAACAGCACAACACCAAGTACGCCAAAGAGATACGCAATACCGTAGCCCGCGGTCAGCTGGCTGAGTGCCTCGGCATTATCCGAAACCACATCCTGCGCGGCGGAAAGGCCGGGGGTAGAAGTAAGGCCGCCCGTAAGAAGACCTACTGCCATTGCAGGGGAAAGCCCCTTGTCAACAAGCGTGAGAAGCACAGCGGTGAGTGCACCGGCGATAATAACCACAACGCCCATTACAATATAGGAAAGCGACTTGCGGTTAAAGGTGCGGAAAAACTTGGGACCGGCAATTAAGCCCACAGCGGTTACAAACATTGCCGTACCAATGCTGGAGATCAGCTTAAAATTACCTGCATTGAACAGCGAGATGCTTTTCGTGCCGATCTCAAACGCCGGCACGTAGTTGCAAAGCACGCCGTAAGCAAGCGCAACAAGGAGCACGCCGGCAGTACCGAGCGAAATGCCCTTGATCTCGATCGCGCCCAAGAGATATCCCACGGCAGCGATGATAAAAGCGATAAAAATGGTGGAAAGGAGAGAGCCCGTTACACCACCGAGATATTCGATCATGAGAAATGCCTCCAAAACATTTTGTTGTGTGGGAGAGCGTATTTCGCACAAAACCTGTTCACACGCGGAGTTTTTTGAGCAAAATGCGTTCTCCCGCAAAATTTGCGGCTTGCGCCGTATCAAAAACATCTTCAGGGGAACGGGGTGCTTTATCCGCACCCCGTTCCCTTTTTAAAAAGCTTTAAAGCAATCAGGAATATGCTTCAGCTCTGATTATTTCATCAACTTCGCGTTGGGCTCGTCAAACACGGGATTGCCGTGCGTGTAACGGGGCAAAAGGCGAGGAGATACGACATCGGTCTTAAGCCCCGCGTCCTTCATTTCCTTCATAAAGCTCTTAACGTGGTTGAGGTTCAGCTTCTTGGCGGGTGCCATATCCTTTGCCACCTTTGCGGCGTTCACGCCCGCGTTACGGCCAAATACGATGATATCGAGCAGCGAGTTGCCCATTAAGCGGTTCTCGCCGTGGATACCGCCCACAGCCTCGCCTGCAACAAACAGGTTCTCCACCTCAGACATACCGTTAACGCCGATCTTGATACCGCCGTTTTGGTAGTGGAGCGTGGGGTAAATGAGAATGGGCTGCTTACGCATATCAATGCCGTACTTGAGGTACATACGCATCATAGCGGGGATACGCTTCTCAATGGTGCCCTCTCCGTGGATCATATCGATCATGGGGGAGTCAAGCCATACGCCCTGACCGCCGTTAAAGGTATCAACGCCGTTGCCGCGCTTGCACTCGCGAATAACGCCCGAAGCGCAGATATCACGGGTTTCAAGCGAGTACATAAAGGGCTCGCCGTCGCGGTTGACGAGCTGTGCGCCGATCGAACGGACCTTCTCGGTCACGAGCGCGCCGAAGATCTGCGAGGGGTAAGCCGCACCCGTGGGGTGATACTGCAGGGTGTAGGCGTAAAGCAGAGGCGCGCCTGCACGGTAAGCAAGCACAAGACCATCTGCCGTTGCACCGTAGTGGTTGGAGGTGGGGAAGCCCTGGTAATGCATGCGACCTGCACCGCCCGTAGCGATGATCACGGTCTTAGCGCGTGCAATCAGGATCTCCTTGGTTTCCATGTTCATCAGAACCGCGCCTGCGGCTCTGCCCTTTTCGTCCTTGATGATCTCGATCGCCGAGGTGAAGTCCACCACGGGAATGGCACGGTTTTGCACCTCGTCACGAAGCACGCGCATGATCTCCGCACCCGAATAGTCCTTGCAGGCGTGCATACGCTTACGCGACGTGCCGCCGCCGTGGGTGGTAACCATGGTGCCGTCTGCTTCCTTATCAAACATAACGCCAAGGTCGTTGAGCCACTTGATGCAAATGGGGGCATCCGTGACAAGCTTGCCAACAAGCTCGGGCACGTTTTTAAAGTGACCGCCGCCCATGACGTCAAGGTAGTGCTGCGCGGGGCTGTCATTGGGTTTATCTGCCGCCTGAATACCGCCCTCTGCCATCATGGTATTCGCATCGCCGTGACGGAGCTTGGTAACGATCATTACGTCAGCACCGTTCTCGTGCGCCATGATAGCCGCTGCCGATCCCGATCCGCCGCCGCCGATCACCAGCACGTCAACGTCGTAATCGACCTTTGAGAGGTCAATATCCTTCGGGTTCACACGGGGGTTGCCCTGCAGAACCTCGGCAAGCTCAAGCGGTACCTTCTCCCCTTTATTGGGACCAATGGCGAGCTCGGCAAATTGCGAGGCGATATAGTCGGGGTGATTCTCCATTTTGACCTGCACCTTTTCCTCTGCCGTCATGCGGCGGGGGTGAATGCCTGCTTTGACGTTTGCCAAGCGCTCGGCACGTGTTGCTTCCACTTTTTTAATGGACTCTAACATTTCCTGTGTATACATGTCGTGCCTCCTTACTCAAAGTCACGGTTGTTGTAGAGCTCCTTGAGCTCCTCAGCCGTTTTTGCCATAATATCCGCGAGTGCCGCCTCGCAGTCACCTGCCTCGATCTCAGCAACGCGATCGAGCAGATGCTTTGTTTCGGGTGCAAGGTACTTACCCGTAAGACGACGGGCGAGAAGACCGACCTGCGGATGCGTGATGCCTGCGGGACAACGCGACGAGCAAACGCCGCACATCACGCAGTCAAAGGATGCCTCTGCGCACTTCTCAAACTCGCCGCGCTGTGCATAGGCGATGTACTGCATGACCTTAAGCTCCTGCGTGCACGCCTTGGTGCAGGCGTTACAGCCAACGCACGCGTAGATCTCGGGGTAAAGCTGCATCATGATCTGCTCGGTGGGCTTGATCTTGCTTATGTCGTAGGGCTGCTTTACCAACGGGAAGAAGGGCAGCGTTGCAATATACATATTGTCCTCTACCTTAGTTTGGCAGGCAAGGCAGGTCTTTAATTCATTTTCGCCCTTGATACGGTAGATCGTGGCACAAGCACCGCAAAAGCCGCAACGGCAGCCAACGCCGCGCACCAGCTGGTAGCCTGCGTATTCCATGGCGTTCATGATCGTCAGGCTCGCGGGCACCTCGTATTTTTTACCGTACAGGTATATGTTTACCATTTTTTCCATTCTGTGGTTTCTCCTTATCAGTATTCGTTGGGGAGCTCGTCAAGCTCGTCAAAGCGGAACACGGGGCCGTCCTTGCACACGTACTTGTTGCCGATATTGCAGCGTCCGCACTTGCCGATACCGCACTTCATACGAAGCTCCATTGTGGTGTAGACCTGCTCCTTTTTAAAGCCGAGGTCCATAAGCCCTGCAAGCGTAAACTTGATCATGATGGGAGGTCCGCACATCAAAACGGTTTTGTTGAGATCGGGATTTAGCTCCTTAACGAAATTGGGAACAAAGCCAACGTGCCCGTCCCACCCCTCCTGGGGGTTATCAATGGTGAGGTGCACGTTAAAGCCCTCGGTATTCATCCACTCGTCTACGATCTCCTTGTAGTAAACAAGGTCGTCCTTGGAGCGCGAGCCGTACACGATATCGACCGTGCCGAACTTGTCACGGTTGTCGCGCACGTAGTTGATGACAGAGCGCACGGGTGCAAGGCCGATACCGCCGGCAATGATCATCAGATCCTTGCCAAGAAGCTCGTCATACACGGGGAAATGGCGACCGTACGGGCCGCGCACGGTGATCATTTGCCCAACCTCCATGGCGTGCAGCCATTCGGTAAGGCACCCACACTTCTTTACGCTGAACTCCATGTATTCCGTGTTGGTGGGAGAGGAGGTGATCGAGATCATTGCCTCGCTGATACCGGGCACGGAGAGCATAGCGCATTGCCCCGGCTTGTGCTCAAAGAGCTTGCCACCGCCGGGAGCCTCTACACGGAAGGTCTTCACATCGGGGGTCTGCTGCGTGATCTCGGTAACGATACCGACGTAAGGAATTAAGGTTTCGGTGTTCATCAGTTCTTACCTCCCATTGTCTTCATTACCTTTACAATATTCATCGAAATGGGGCAGCGAGAAAGGCATCTGCCGCATCCAACGCATCCAAACGTGCCGCCGCTTCTGTCGGGATAGTACACCAGCTTGTGCATAAAGCGCTGACGGAAACGCTCCACCTGTGAATTACGGGAGTTGCCGTGTGCCATCAGTGTGAAATCGGAATACATGCAGGAATCCCAGCAACGGAAACGCTTGATGCCGTTGCCCGTATCGAAATCGCGCACGTCGTAGCACTGACAGGTGGGGCACACAAAGGTACACGTGCCGCAGCCAAGGCAAGCCTCGGACAGCGTTTTCCACTCGGGGCGGTCGAAGAGCTCGGCAGTCTTGCCGACACCCAAGCCCTCGGTAGAAAGATCGCTGAGGGGCAGCTTTTTCAGGATCTCGCGCGTTTTTGCTTGCGCTGCCTGTACTGCTGCCTCGTCGCCCTCCTCAAGGAGTGCGGCGGTCGCTTCAAGCAGTGCCTCGCCCTTTTCGGTATTGGCGCGCAGCATCAAGCCACCCTCGGTTTCCCATGCCGTCACGTCCCCTTCGGGATTTGCCGCATCAATGCCAAAGACCCCACAAAAGCAGGTTTCAGCGGGCTTGCCGCATGCAAGCGTAACAACAACACCATGCTCACGGCGCGTTTTATAGTAGCTGTCAACAGGGTCGGTAAGATACACACTGTCAAGGATCTTGAAGCTTGCCGCATCGCACGCGCGCACGCCGAAGATCACGAAATCCTCAGCCTCGCTGCGCGTGTCAACAACCTCAACCTTCTTGCCCTCCATTTTGAACTCCATGAGGTTTTCGGTCTGGGGGAAGAAGAAGTCCTTCGCGGAGCGCACGGTGTTGAGTGCGCGGCTCATCTCCACGCCCGCTTCCCATTTTTTGTACTCTGCCTTGCCGCGGCTGTTATCCACGGGCAGGTAGAGTGCCCTGCTTGCCGCTATTGCGGCAAAAAATTCATTCAGCTTTGCAGAAGATAGCTTTTTCATGCCTTTACACCTCCTGCCTCACCGGGCTCGATATCGTTTTTCTCGTATCTGCCAAGCGGGGGCTTTGCGGCAGGATCCTCACCTGCCTGATAGTCACCGTAAAAGGTGTTTACATCTTTAATAAACTTGCGGTTCAAAAGATGAAGCGGAATGTTCTCGGGACATACGCGCGAGCACTCGCCGCAGTCGGTGCATCTGCCTGCCACGTGGAAGGCACGGATGATATGGAACATATTTTCCTCAAAGGAGTTTGCCGCCGCCTTTTGCGAAACACCCGACCGGGGGTTATCAAAGATGCACTGCTCGCAGGTGCAAGCGGGGCAAACGTTGCGGCAGGCGTTGCAGCGAATACAGCGAGAAAGCTCACCGCGCCAAAACAGGTAGCGCTCATCGGGCGTCATCGCCTCAAGCTTTTCTACCATATCAAAGCGGCCCGAGTCAGCGATCACCTCGCCCTCCTCGCCGATCAGCTCATCGTACACCATGTGCTTGCGGCTCTTGCAAGCCACGCAGCGCTCGGCAAGCACCTCTGCCTTTTTCACGGTCTTATCGCCGTAAATGGTAGAAACAACATAGCTGTCGCCACTCTCCTTAATATCAGTGATGCCGTCAATTCCCTGCTCCTTCAGCTTTTCCACATCCGCCTTGCCGTCGCACGCAATGCCGATGACGTAGATCATCTCGCGTTTGATGCGGTGCTCGGCCATGAGCTGGTTGAAGCTGTATGTATCGCAGGGCTTGAGGAACACGGCGATCTTGCCGCCCGCGCGGCATTCCTTTACGAGATATTTGGAAAGATTTGCGGCAGAAAAGCCATTGTAAACAAACCCTTTCTGCAGTTCCTCCTCGGTGCGGAACAAAGCGGGCGTCTGGTCATACACAAAGTCGCCCACAGCCCAACCGAGCACGCGGTCACACGTGCCGTCAGCAAGCAACTCTGTGGCGCGCTTCTTCATCATTTCTTGCATCGCAGATCCTCCAATCTCTTGTTCTCACCAAGTGCCGCAACGGTTGCGGCAAATTCGTTCATTGTTTTCGAGAATTTTGCGCCCTCAGCTGCCGAGATCCACTCCACACGCGTGCGCTCGCGCTCAATGCCAAGATAATCGAGCATGGAGAAGAGCAACGTCATGCGGCGACGGGCAAAGTAGTTGCCGCTGGTGTAGTGGCAGTCACCGGGGTGACAGCCTGCCATAATGACACCGTCAGCACCGCGCTGAAAGGCGCGCAGAATAAACAAGGGGTTTACACGGCAGGAGCAGGGCACGCGAATGATCTTCACATCCGCAGGGTATGCAAGGCGGCTTGAGCCGGCAAGGTCTGCACCCGCATACGAGCACCAGTTGCAGCAAAACGCTACGATCTTGGGTCTAAATTCTTTTACATCTTGCATATTGCGTCAACCTCCGCCATGATTTGTCTGTTAGAAAAGCCCTTGAGGTCCATTGCACCGCTGGGACAAGCCACCGTGCACGCGCCACAGCCCTGGCAGACCGCGGGATTTACGCTTGCCACGCGGCGAATGAGGGTGGTGCGGTTGGGGCCGCGGAATTCCTTGTCGGTATACGTGATCGCGCCGTAAGGACAAACCTTCTCGCACGAGGAGCAGCCGTTACAAAGCATCTCGTCAGACTCAGCCACGCAAGGATTGCACGTGAGCTTATCCTTGGCAAGCAGGCCGATCACCTTTGCGGCGGCGGCACTTGCCTGGGATACCGTTTCGGGAATATCCTTGGGGCCCTGGCAAACGCCCGAGAGGAAAATACCCGCCGTGGGGCTCTCTACGGGGCGAAGCTTTGCGTGCGCCTCGGTAAAGAAATCGTTGGTATCCATGCTGGCGGTGAGCATCGTCGCGATGCTGCGTGCGCTCTTGTCGGGCTCAACTGCCGTTGCCAGCACCACGAGATCGGCATCAATGTGGAGCTGCTCGCCCGAAAGCAGGTCGCTTGCCTGCACCTTCAGCACGCCATTCTCCTCTACGACCTTGCCAACCTGACCCTTGACGTAATGCACACCGTACTGCTCTACCGCGCGGCGATAAAACTCGTCAAAGTTCTTGCCGGGCGTACGCACGTCAATGTAGAATACATAAACCTCGGTATCGGGGTACTTCTCGCGAATGAGCATGGCATGCTTTGCGGTATACATGCAACAGATCTTTGAGCAATAGGGCTTGCCCTTCTCGTTTTCGGCATCGCAACGGGACCCTACGCACTGCACAAACACAATGGTGTGCGGATGCTTTTTGTCGGAGGGGCGCAGCAGCGTGCCTGCCGTCGGGCCTGCCGCGTTCATCAAACGCTCAAGCTCAAGCGAGGTTACAACGTCCTCGCAGGTCGCATACCCAAGCTCGTTATACTGGGTCGGCTTCATCGGGTTAAAGCCCGTAGCGGCAACGATCGCGCCGTACTCGCGCTCCACAATCGTATCCTGCTGCTTATAGTCAATGGCACCTGCACCGCAGAGCTTTTGGCAAACACCGCATTTGCCTGTTTTCATCATGGTGCAGTAGTTTGCATCAATGGTTGCCACCTTCGGCACAGCCTGTGCGAAGGGAATGTAAATGGCACGGCGGGTGTCAAGACCCATATTAAATTCGTTGGGGACCTTCTTCTGGGGGCATTTCTCTGTGCAAATGCCACAGCCCGTGCACTTCTCCTCGTCAACGTAGCGCGCCTTCTTGCGGATCGCTACCTTAAAGTTACCCACAAATCCCTTAACGGACTCAACCTCACTGTAGGAAAAGATCTTGATCTTTTCGTTTTGTGCCACATCCACCATTTTGGGGGTGAGGATACAGGCGGCACAGTCAAGCGTGGGGAAGGTCTTGTCGATCTGCGCCATTTTACCGCCGATCGTGGGCTCTTTTTCTACGATATCGACCTCAAAGCCCGCCTCGGCAATATCAAGCGCGGTCTGAATGCCCGCAATGCCGCCGCCGATCACGAGCGCGCGCTTCGTAACGGGGCTCTCGCCCGCCTTAAGGGGCTTGTTGAGGTGCACCTTTGCAATCGCGGCACGCCCCAAGATGATCGCCTTTTCGGTCGCCTCGGCAACATCCTTATGTATCCAGGATACCTGCTCGCGAATGTTGGCGATCTCGACCATATAGGGGTTCAGCCCCTCCTTTTCCGCCGCTTTGCGGAAGGTCGTTTCGTGCATACGGGGCGAGCAGGAGCAAACGACAACGCCCGTGAGCTTATGCTCGCGAATGGCATCGCGCATCAGAGTCTGCCCCGACTCGGAGCACATGTATTGGTAGTCGGTGGAGAAAACAACACCGGGCTCACGGCCAAGCGCTTCGGCAACTGCCTTAACGTCAACCGTTGCCGCAATGTTTGTGCCGCAATGACAGATAAATACGCCTATTCTTTGCATCTTCTTTTCTCCTCCTTACTTGCTGTATTTACGGAAGGCACTTGTGATCGCCTGCTGAGGCAGGTCCTCATCAAGGAGTGCCGGAACTTGCTCGGGCTTTAAGTGGTTTGCGCCCTTTTCTCTGATCACCGAAAGGCGTACCGCCTCGATAAGCTTCGCGGGCTCTACCTGACGGGGGCAACGCTCCATGCAGGCAAAGCAGGAAAGGCACTTGAAGATCGAAGGCGATGCCGCGAGCTTCTCGATCTCGCCCTTTTCCACCATGTAAACAAACTGGTGGGGGTGATACTCCATTTCATCAAACGCAGGGCAGGTCGCGGTGCATTTGCCGCAACGCATGCACTTGCGCACGTCAACGCCCGACGAGCGAAGGATCTCGTCAAGGGCAGCTTGCTTTTTATCGTGGCTCATCTGTGACCCTCCTTATTTTACGCCAAGTGCTTCGGCAAGCAGCTCGGTGAAGTATACAACGTCAACACCTGCGTCGCCGCCGTTTTTCTGCAGGTTGTAAAGGCAAAGCGGGCAGGCCGTTACCACGGTGTCAGCACCCTTGGCTTTCGCACTTTCCAGCACAGCACTGCTGCGCTTAACGGCACTTGCCTTATTTTCAAGTGTAACGTAGCCGCCGCAGCACTCGTTTCTCATGCCGTACACCACGGGCGTGGCACCAATGGCGCGGATGAAATCCTCAATGATCGTGGGATTTTCGGCGTCGTCCATTGCCATGACCTTAGAGGGGCGCAGCAGCAAGCAGCCGTAATACGCACCGATCTTGCGGCCCGTTAAGGGGTTGGTCACCTTTTCCTTTAGTGCGTCAAACCCAACGCGGTCGCGCAGCATCTCAAGGAAATGCAGCACGTTCGCCTCACCCTTATAGGGTGTGTCAAGCTTTAAGTAATTGTTGGCGCGAAGCGCGATATCGGCATCGGTCTTCATGTCGTTGTTGACCTGCTTGATCACGTTATGGCAAGCAGAGCAGAGCGTAACAAGGTCAGTGCCAAGGTCGCGTGCACTCGCGAGCGCGCGCACCGAGGAGAGCTTGGTTGCGATCTCATCCTTTGCCATGGGGTATACGGCACCGCAGCACTGCCATTCGGGCAGCTCGGCAAGGTCTACGCCAAGTGCCACACAGGATGCGCGTGCATATCTGTCAAGGTCCTTTGCCTTGGTTTTCAGCGTACAGCCGGGATAATAACTGAATTTCATTTGTATGTTCCCTTCTTGTATTTTCAGTAACTTGTGGGAGCAGTTGTTTTAACAAACTGCTATCAGATCACGTGCAATTTTTGATGCACCGTTTGTGATCGCGCAAGGCAAGGCGTACACAAACCGTGTGCCGTCGCGCGCAAGCACACACGGGAAGCGAAACGTGTGCGTGATCAAACCATTTGCTCGGGGTGGAAGACCTCATCAAATTTTTCAGCGGTGAGGAAGCCGAGTGCCACGCACGCTTCCTTCAGAGAAATGTTCTCCTTGTATGCCTTCTTGGCGGTCTTTGCGGCATTCTCGTAACCGATGTAGGGGTTCAGTGCCGTTACCAGCATCAGCGAGTTGTGGAGATTGCCGTGCATTTTTTCCTTGTTGGCAACAATACCTACGGCACAGTTGTTGTTAAAGGAAACGATCGCCTCGGCAAGCAGGCGCGCCGATTGCAGGAAATTGTAGATGCACACCGGCATGAAGACGTTTAACTCAAAGTTGCCCTGCGAAGCCGCCATGCCAACTGCCACGTCGTTACCCATAACCTGTACGGCAACCATGGTCACTGCCTCACACTGGGTGGGATTTACCTTACCGGGCATGATAGAGGAGCCGGGCTCGTTTTCGGGAATACGGATCTCGCCGAGCCCCAGGCGCGGACCGGAAGCAAGCCAGCGCACGTCGTTTGCGATCTTCATCATGTCGCAGGCAAGTGCCTTAATGGCACCGTGAGCAAACACCAGCTCGTCCTTTGAGGTGAGCGCATGGAACTTGTTTGCAGCGGTCTTAAAATCCTTACCGGTGATCGCCGAAACTGCCTCGGCAACCTTTACGTCAAAGCCCGCAGGCGTATTGAGGCCCGTGCCGACGGCAGTGCCGCCAAGTGCCAGCTCCTTAAGGGCAGGCAGAGATGCCGCAAGCAGGTCCCTGTCGCGCTCAAGGCTTGAACGCCAGCCCGAGATCTCCTGTGAGAAGGTGATCGGCGTTGCATCCTGCAAGTGCGTTCTGCCACTCTTTACGATCCCCTCGTTCTCCTTTTCAAGGCGGCACAAGGTATCCACCAGCAGATCGATCGCAGGGAAAAGCTTATCCTCGATCGCCGCAACCGCCGCGATGTGCATCGCCGTGGGGAAGGTGTCGTTTGAGGACTGGCTCATATTGATATCGTCATTGGGGTGGCAGAGCTTTTTACCCGCTATCTCGTTTGCGCGGTTTGCAATGACCTCATTTGCGTTCATGTTTGATTGCGTGCCCGATCCCGTTTGCCATACAACAAGCGGAAAATGGTCGTTCAGTGCTCCCGACATCACCTCGTCGCACGCCACCTCGATAGCGGCAAGCTTTTCCGCGGTCATCTTTTCGGGCTTCAGCGCATGGTTGGCGATCGCCGCCGCCTTTTTCAGCACACCAAACGCCTTGGTGATCTCACGGGGCATGGTTTCGATCCCCACGCCGATCGGAAAGTTCTGATGACTGCGCTCGGTCTGTGCCGCCCAGTAACGGTCAGCGGGTACCTTGACCTCACCCATGGAGTCGTGCTCAATACGATATTCCATTTTTATATTCCTCCTAAGCTGTTCTCGCGCACGCGAGCTTATGTGTTATAAATTTAACATTACATATTATATCACAGTTAAATATTGACCGTCAAGGGGGCGCGAGCCAAATAAAGCGACAAACTTCTTGCCTTTTTTGACAAAATTTTAACAAGAAAGTTGGTGCTTTTTACAGGAAAGTGACAAGAAGGCAAAAATGTGGGTTTCTGCTTGAATTTTTCCCTCGCCTGTGGTATAATGATAAGGACTATAATTTCCAAAGGAGCTTATATGCTGGAATTACAACACATCTGCTTTTCCGCGCCTGCCGAAAGCGGTGGAAAAACAGAAATTTTAAACGACATAAATTTAAAAATTTCCGAGCGCTTTGTGGCGATCACGGGCCCCAACGGCAGCGGAAAATCCACGCTTGCCAAGATCATTGCGGGCATCATCACGCCCACCTCAGGGCGCGTTTTGCTTGACGGCGAGGATATCACAGACCTGTCGATCACCGAGCGCGCAAAGCGCGGCATCAGCTTTGCCTTTCAGCAGCCCGTACGCTTTAAGGGTCTGACGGTAAAGGATCTGATCTCCCTTGCCGCGGGCGAAAAGCTTTCGGTCTCTGCCGCGTGCAGCTATCTTTCCGAGGTGGGGCTTTGCGCCAAGGAATACGTCAACCGCGAGATCAACGCCTCTCTTTCGGGGGGTGAGCTCAAGCGCATCGAGATCGCCGAGATCCTCGCACGTGCCACCAAGCTCTCTATTTTTGATGAGCCCGAGGCAGGCATCGACCTCTGGAGCTTTCAAAACCTCATTAAGGTGTTTGAAAAAATGCACGAAAAGCGGGGCGGCAGTATTCTCATCATTTCGCACCAGGAGCGCATTCTTAACATCGCGGACAAGCTCATTATGATCGCAAACGGCAGAGTCGCCGCCGAGGGGACCAAGGAAGAGGTGCTCCCCTTGCTGTTCGGCACCACCGCGGGCTGCCGCTTTACGGAGGTAAACTGATATGGCAGAGCTTGACAGCATTAAAAAGAACCTGCTTGAGCAGGTGGCAGATATACACGAGATCCCCGCAGGTGCCTATTCGCTGCGCGTTGACGGAAAGCTGTTTGGAAAAAACAATTCCGAAAACATTGAGATCGTGGCAAAAACCGACAAGCAGGGCATTGATATTTACGTAAAGCCCGGCACCAAAAAGGAGAGCCTGCACATCCCCGTCCTGCTCGCGCAATCGGGCTTGAAGGAGCTCGTTTACAATGATTTTCACATCGGCGAGGACTGCGACGTAACGATCGTGGCAGGCTGCGGTATCCACAACGGCGGCAAGGGTGAAAGCGAGCACAGCGGCATCCACGCCTTTTATCTCGGCAAAAACGCACGTGTAAAATACATCGAAAAGCACTACGGCGAGGGTGACGGCAGCGGTAAAAACACCATGAACCCCACAACCGTGGCAGAGCTTGCCGAGGGTGCTTACATGGAAATGGAAACCGCGCAGATCAAGGGCATTGACAGCACCAACCGTACAACAAGAGCAACGCTTGCCGACAAGGCAACGCTCATCGTGCGCGAAAAGGTGATGACGCACGGCACACAGCGCGCCGAAACGCGCTTTGAGGTCGATCTCAACGGAGAGGGCTGCCACACGCATGTGGTGTCGCGCTCGGTAGCGCGCGACAGCTCCACCCAGCTTTTCGTGTCACATGTCAACGGCAACAACGTATGCACGGGTCGCACCGAATGTGATGCTATTATCATGGACGGGGCAAGCGTTTCGGCAGTGCCCGAGATCGTGGCAAACCACCCCGATGCCTCGCTTGTTCACGAGGCGGCGATCGGCAAGATCGCAGGTGAGCAGCTCATCAAGCTGATGACCCTCGGACTTACCGAAAAGGAGGCCGAGGAACAGATCATCGGCGGATTTTTGAAGTGAAAGACAGGGGAGGAAGAGGGACCCCTTTTGAAAAACGGGGCCCTCTTCCTCTGCTTTTTCGCTCCGCGAAAAAGCATTCACCTACACCTCCTGAAAACTTTTAAAAGGATTTATCGGCTGCACGAACAAAGCGCACGGTGTACGCTGTACCGTGGGGACCGCTGTCCTCGGCTATGCCGAGCGTCAAGGTTTGCTCCGCAAACCGTTGCGGCGTCCTCGACGGTCCGAAATCCACGACACGCAAAAAACAACACGCACCCTATATCGTAGGGGAGGGGCTTGCTCCTCCCGTGATTCACGGTAGGCACAACTGAAAGAAAGGAGCAAAACGGTGTTACATTTACCCGATCTCTCACCACTTTTACCGTGGTACGAAAAAAACGCACGTGACCTGCCGTGGCGGCACACGCGCGACCCCTACCGCATTTGGGTATCGGAAATCATGCTTCAGCAAACGCGCGTGGAGGCCGTTTTGCCCTATTATGCACGTTTTCTTGACACGTTACCAAGCATTTCGGCACTTGCCGCCGCCCCCGAGGCCCAGCTTTTAAAGCTTTGGGAGGGACTTGGCTATTACAGCCGCGTGCGCAATATGCAAAAAGCGGCACGCACCGTAATGGAGCAGCACGGTGGCGAATTTCCTGCCACGTTTGAGGACATTTTGTCGCTTTGCGGCATCGGAGAATACACGGCAGGTGCCATTGCCTCCTTTGCCTTTGATCTCCCCTACCCTGCCGTTGACGGCAACGTCTTGCGCGTGGCGGCACGCCTGCTTTGCTACCAAAGGGACGTGCTTTCCTCTCTTGCCAAAAAAGAACTGACGGCGGCAGTAGCGGCGGAGGTAAAAAAGCATCCGACTGCCACGCTCAACCAAGCACTGATCGAGCTGGGGGCTACGGTTTGCCTGCCAAACGGCGCACCACGGTGTGAGAAATGCCCATTAAAAAGCTCTTGCGCGGCACACCAAAACGGCCTCGAAGCGTCACTGCCCGTACGCAAAAAACCTGCGGCACGCAAAATAGAGGCACGAACGGTGCTGATTTTGCGCGTTGGCGACCGCATTGCGCTCCGCCGCCGCCCCGACGAAGGGCTTTTATCCGGGCTCTACGAGCCCTACTGTCTTTCGGGCAATCGCACCGCCAAGGAGGTTGAGAGCGAGCTTGCCGCGCTTGGCATTTCTGTGCTTCGCATCACCCCTTTAGAAGCAGCAAAGCATATCTTCACCCACCTTGAATGGCACATGACGGGGTTTGAGGTGCTGCTTGACGATGCAAGCGCAGGGCTGCTGCCACAGGAGCTGTTCCTTGCGCCGCGCGAGAAGATCGACAAGGTCTTCGCGCTCCCCTCCGCCTACCGCGCCTACCGCGCCTTTATGTAAACAGTAAAGCATCACTATCCCCCAAAAAAAGAGAGAACGTTTCGGGTTTCCCGATTTGTTCTCTCTTTTTTTGTTATTTAAGAGATTAGCCCCAATACGGTTGCATTGAATTAATCAAAAACAGGTTTTTGCTTTTAAATATTTATTACAACCCTTCATGCGCTCCACCGCACAACCGTTGCAGAAACGTCGCCTGTTTTTACGGAATAGGGCGTTCCGTCAGACAAAAACTCCAATTCAAAGCCCTCGCAGATCAAGCGTGTGCGCCCCTGCTCGGTCGTTTTTGTTTCATATACACTCCCGTCTGTAGGAAAAAGCGAAAAAAGTGCCGCGCCAACGCCACCCATATCCCCCGTTGATGCGCCGCCGCTTGTCAGCGTGATCGCACCGTTTGCCGCGCGCGCAATAACAGTGCCCGAAATTTCCGCAGGTGCATAAAATGTGATCGTAGCAGGCGCGCATACGTCCTGCCCCTGTTGCCCCATTTCGATCTTTGCCGAAAAGGGCATGCCGTAAAGCGTGCCCTCCACCTCCGCGACGTACCCCTCACGAAAGGCATCAAAAAAATCACTGTTTGGCGTAGCGCACCCCGAAAAAACAACCAGCGCAAGCAAAGCAAATACCGATAAAATTCTTTTCATCACAATCATCCTCTTTTCCTTTTCTTTTTTTATATCTATGTGTAAAATTGCGGAAAAATGCGACTGATTACTTGTCATAGGGCTAAAATTGTGCTATCATAAAGGAGGCAGACATGTCTTACTTTCAAGATCCGCGCGCACTCGCTAAGATCGACGTTGCGGCTCTGGCGGCAAACTTCATTTCATTACATACCTACGCCGCACGCGCGGTAACCGGCGCAAAGCCGCCACGCACGATCGCGGTCGTTAAGGCAAACGCGTACGGGCACGGCACAGCACAGGCAGTTCCCGCATTTTCTCGCGCAGGCTGCGATTTCTTTGCCGTTGCCACGTTAGAGGAAGCCATTGAGGTGCGCCTGCTTGCCCCCGATGCCGACATTCTGATCCTTGGCTACACCCCACCCCGCCGCGCGGCTGACCTTGCACGATACGACCTCACGCAAACTGTTTTTTCAAGCGAATACGCACTGGAGCTTTCAAAAAACGCCACCGTTTTTGGGGTTTTTGTAAAAACACACCTCAAAATCGATAGCGGCATGTGCCGCCTTGGGTTTTCTCCACAGTGCGTGGATCAGATCGCCGCGGCCGCGGCACAGCAAAATCTTGCGCCTTGGGGCATTTATACGCATTTCCCCTCGGCTGATACCGATTTACCCGCCACACGTGCCGCGCTTTCTCGATTTTTGCACTGTCGGCAAGCACTGTCGGCGCGCGGATTTTCGCTGTTTGCCCATGCCGCCGCATCCGCCGCCCTTTTATGTTTGCCCGAGGCGGTGCTTGACGGCGCACGCGTGGGGCTTGCACTCTACGGCATTGCACCTGTGCCATGCACCCTTGGGCTAACGCCGGCACTGACGCTAACCGCGCCCATTGTTCAAATTCACGAGGTGCCGACGGGCACACCCGTTGGCTACGGCGGCACCTTTGTTACAGCACGTCCCTCAAGGCTTGGCACTGTTTCGATCGGCTATGGCGACGGCATTGCGCGCCGCTTTAGGGAGGCGGTGGGTCGGGTGTGTGTTCGGTGTAAAAGCGGCGTGTTTTTCGCCCCCGTTGCGGGCAATATCTGCATGGATCAAATGATGCTTGACCTCACGGGCATCCCTGCCGAGGCCGGCGATCAAACAGAGCCGCTTGGCGATATCCCCACCACAGCCGCAGCACTCGATACCATTCCCTACGAGATTCTTACCTCGATCAAACAAAGAGTTCCAAGAATAAAAAAATGTCCTCCGCAAGATAGCGGAAGGTAAAAAAGAGGAGCACTATGGAAAAAATTACAAGCTTTACCGTAGATCACGACAAAATTCTACCCGGCATGTATATCTCACGCATTGACGGAGATATCATCACCTTTGACCTGCGCACGCGCCGCCCCAACATGGGCAGCTATATGGATACGCGCACCATGCACTCCGTGGAGCATATGCTTGCCACTTACCTGCGGAACGGCGAGATCGGTGAAAACGTGATCTATTTCGGCCCCATGGGCTGCCAAACAGGCTTTTATCTGCTCACCCGTGGCCTCTCGCCCGAACGGGTAAAAAAGGCGTTGCTCCAGGCACTGCGTGCAACGCTCACCCACAGCGGCCCCATGTTTGGAAACACGCGTAAGGAATGCGGAAATTTTGAAAATCTCAGCATAGACGATGCGAAAAAGGAATGTGCCTCCTATATCATCACGTTAGAGGGGCAAACAGGAGGTTTTGAATATGCCAAATGATGCAAAAATCACGTCACGTATCGGCATTATCGGTGCCATGTCGGTAGAAACCGAGGGGCTGATCGCCGAAATGACCGAAGCGCAAACGCACACCGTTAGCGGTGTTACCTATACCGTGGGCAAGCTTTGTGGGCGCGAGGTGGTGGTTGCCACCTGCGGTGTCGGCAAGGTGTTTGCCGCCATTTGCGCCGAGGCCATGATCCTCTCGTTCGGGGTGACTGCGCTGCTCAACACGGGTGTTGCGGGCGGCCTTTCCCCCATGCTTGAGGTAGGCGATGTTGTGGTTGCCGATGAGGTCGTACAGCATGACATGAACACCACAGCACTTGGCGATCCCCAGGGCCTGCTTTCGGGCATTAACGTGGTAAAGATCAAAACCGACGAGCATCTTTTGAAGGCGCTTTGCGAGGCGACCGCCGAGCTCGGCTACAATGGGATCGTGGGTACTGTTGCCTCGGGCGACCTGTTTGTGGCAAAGGAGAAAACCAAGGCGCGCCTTGTGGCGGACTTTGATGCCGTTGCCTGCGAAATGGAGGGCGCGGCGATCGGCCACGTTGCCTATGTCAATCAAATTCCCTTTGCGGTGCTGCGCGCCATTTCCGACGGCGGTGACGGCATGGAATTTTCTGAGTTTGTAACGCTCGCCGCCAAAACCTCGGTGGCGATCACCAAGGAGTTTTTAAGCAGAGTTTAACCTTTCTCGTAGGGGCTTCCTCCCACCATCCGCGATATACAAAAACGGGAGGGGAAACCCCTCCCCTACATTGTTGGTACCACACCTCGCTTTGATACGCCGTATCTGTAGGGGCGCTTCACGAAGTGCCCGTAAGGGTAAGTTGGGCGGGCGCTTCGTGAAGCGCCCCTACAAACAACATTACAAGCGGCACGAAAAAGGACACGCCATGGCGTGTCCTTTTTCAGTTCGGTGTGTTTTTTAACCCCAACAAATAATCAACCGATACACTGTAAAATGTCGCAAGTGCAACAAGCACCGCGCTCGGTACGTCAAGCACACCGCTTTCATAGCGAGAATAAGTTGACTGGCTTACGTGCAGAATTTTTGCAACGTCCGCTTGGCTAAGATCCTTATCCTCTCTTAAATCACGAATTCTTCTGTACATTTCATCACCCATGCACATCATATCTTATGCAAAAAGCGCATATTGACATCTATGCAGAAATTGCATAAAATATACTTGAGGTAATATATATTATGCTAAGAACAGCAACTTTCATTGGGCACAAAGACCTGCTTATATTAGATAATTCCAAAATCAAAAATTGCATTAGATCGTTAATCGAGGACTATGGTTGCGAAAGATTTCTTTGTGGCGGTATGGGAAATTTTGATGATCTTTGCGCGCGAAGCTGTAGTAACCTACTGCAAGCAAGGGCAAGGAGCTAAAAAAGGACACGCCATAGCGTGTCCTTTTTGGTCTGCGCCATTCATCTTTTCCGGCTACGTACGGTTGATCCAAATTCGGATGCAGAAGCTCCGCGCCTGCGCGAAGCTGTAGTAACCTACTGCAAGCAAGGGCGCGAAGCTAAAAGGGGGTGAGTCAAATGCGAAAATCGCATTTGGTACTCACCCCCGTCGTTTTTGCTTGACGGCTAAACGCCGTCATTTTTGTCCTTTTTGGAAATTTTGATATTTGTATCATAATAAAAGCGGACAAAAAACGCAAATTCCGCGCGTCACAAAAGCCTACCTCCGGCTTTTGTGACGAGGGGGCTGAGTCTAATGACTCAGCCCCTTTGGTCTGCGCCGAATTTGGATTAACCCAACTTTGCGCCGTTGATTTTGATGCCAGGTCCCATCGTCGATGCGAGTACGCAGGACTTGATATACTGACCCTTAGCAGCAGCAGGCTTTGCCTTGATGATTGCGCTCATCAGGGTGGAGAAGTTCTCGCCGAGCTTCTCTGCGCCAAACGATGCCTTGCCAATGGGGCAGTGGATGATGTTGGTCTTGTCAAGACGGTACTCGATCTTACCTGCCTTAGCCTCGGTTACAGCGCGTGCAACGTCGGGGGTAACGGTACCAGCCTTGGGAGAAGGCATAAGGCCCTTAGGACCAAGCACCTTACCCATGCGGCCAACAAGGCCCATCATATCGGGGGATGCGATCACAACGTCGAACTCAAACCAGTTCTCTTTCATGATCTTGTCAACGTATTCCATATCGCCAACGTAGTCAGCGCCAGCTGCCTTAGCAGCCTCAACCTTGTCGCCCTTCGTAAGAACCAGGGTGCGAACGGTCTTACCGGTACCGTTGGGGAGCACTACTGCGCCACGAACCTGCTGGTCAGCGTGACGGGAGTCAACGCCAAGGCGAACGTGAACCTCAATGGTTTCGTCAAACTTTGCCTTAGAAGTCTCGCAAACAAGAGCAAGAGCCTCGGCAGGATCGTACAATCTGTTCTTTTCAATCAGCTTTACGCTGTCGGTATACTTCTTTCCCATTATACTTTCCCTCCTTACTCTTCTACTTCCACGCCCATGCTGCGTGCGGTGCCTGCGATCATGCTCATAGCAGCCTCAAGAGAGCCTGCGTTGAGGTCGGGCATTTTGGTTTCAGCGATCTTCTTAACCTGCTCCTTAGTGAGCTTTGCAACCTTGGTCTTGTTGGGCTTGTCGGAAGCGGTCTCGATGCCGGCAGCCTTCTTAATGAGAACAGGAGCCGGAGGAGTTTTGGTGATAAAGGTGAAGGAACGGTCAGCGTAAACCGTAATAACTACGGGAATGATCAGACCGATATCGTTCTTGGTGCGCTCGTTAAACTCCTTGGTGAATACGGGAATTGCTACACCGTACTGACCGAGTGCAGGACCAACGGGCGGCTGAGGGGTTGCTTTACCAGCGGGGAGCTGGAGCTTAATATAACCCATTACTTTCTTTGCCATTTTAAATTTACCTCCTTAAGTGGTACGATACGGGAAATTAAAAATTTTTTCCCTCCCACATCAAGATCCTTTTACGCAGGATCAAGCGTTTTCGGGAGCAAGGCAGGAAGCCTCAAGCTCCACAGGCATGTCACGGCGACCGCGCTTAACAAGCACAGTAACCATTTGACTGTCTTCGGAAATCGACTGTACGGTACCGGTATAACCCTCGAACAGGCCGGAGGTTACCTTTACGCCGTCGCCCACCGCAAAGGCAAGCGCAACGCGCGTTTCCTCAACCTCACCTTCTTCGATGCCCTCAAGACCGATTGCGCGAACCTCCTCCTCAGAAAGAGGAGTCGGGCGAGATCCGGGGCCCACAAAGCCGGTAACACCGCCGATATTACGTACGGCATGCCAGGTTTCGTCATTCATTACCATCTTGATATATACATAAGAGGGGAAGAGCTTAACCTCTACCACCTTCTCCGTGTCGCCTTTTTTCTCGATCACGGTCTCGACGGGAATGCGGATATCAAAGATAAGGTCACCAAGACCTCTGTTTTCGATAACCTTTTCAAGACTTGTTTTGATTTTGTTTTCGTAGCCGGAATAAGTGTGCGCCACATACCATCTCGGACCTACGTTCATCTCGTTAATGTTGCTCATTATTTGCCACCCAGTAAGTCAACCAGCAAGTACTGACCTTGGAAGAAGGCATAGTCTAAAAGACCGATCACAGCAGCGACCACAACGATCGCCACGATCACGAAGACCGTGCTACGCCAAACGTTTTTCCAAGAAAACCAAGTAACATTCTTCAATTCGCGCTTGTATGCACGAAGCGACTCGGCAAGCTTTTGGCGCTTGACGATGCAAAGCACCGTAACCAGCACCAGCACAACACCGCCGATGATAATAGAAACCAGCGCAATGGTGGAAATACCCTCATTTGCGGTTTCGGCAGCATCAGCAGCAGCAACTCCAAGACAGAAGAACGCACAAAGCACAAGACAGGAGACAAGGAACAGCGCGAGACTCTTTTTAGCTTTCATTGTTCTACTCTCCTCACTTTCCTTATTTGGATTCTCTGTGAAGAGTGTGCTTTTTGCAGAAAGGGCAATGTTTTTTGAACTCGAGTCTGTCAGGATCGTTTTTCTTGTTCTTTTTCGTGTCGTAGTTTCTCTGCTTGCACTCGGTGCAAACGAGAGTTACTTTGACTCTTGCATCATTAGCCATGTTTTTCGGCACCTCCCATTATAAATTATTAGGTAGAAAACTACCCGTGTACCTCCCTCTCGGTGGTATTGAGCCTGTCCCGTTTCGGGTGGCGCTAAGGCGCAACAAAAAAGCCCACGCGCAGAGGTAATAGACATTATAGCACTTAATTTTTGGCATGTCAAGAGATTTTTTGCATTTGTCGCAATTTTTTGGGCAAAAAACAAAACTTTTTTCAAAAAAGGGCTTGCAAAAGCCGAAAGTGTGTGTTATAATACCCCTGTTATTTAGGGGTATAGTTCAGTCGGTAGAACACCAGTCTCCAAAACTGGGTGTCGTGGGTTCGAGTCCTCCTGCCCCTGCCAAAGAAAAATCCGCGTTCGGAAGAATGCGGATTTTTCTTTGTATTATTCACTATTCATTATTCATCATTCATTATTCATTCGCCTATCGCGGATTTTTAATGAAGAATGAATAATGAAGCCGCTTCGCTAATGAATAATGAATAATTGAGGTAGCTTTTCTCCCGTTTTTTAGTCCCTAACTTTTTTCGAATTTCCATAGATCCATTTTCGGTTTTTCTTCGAGTCGAAGGATTCGAACTACCGAAAGGGTTGAAACATTTACAAATCTATGATATAATAGGAATAAAGAAAGGCGGCGATGTTTTGAAAGACAAAATAAAATCCTTTATATATTACGGCTCGGAAAACTATATTTCATTGTCATCTTTGCGTACGATGGTTCCTGCCGCATATTTATTTTTAGGATTTACCGGTGCAGTTGCCGGAATAGCAGGAAATGCGCCCATTTTAACGACTATTTTCTTGTCATTTATTGTTGTATATGCGATTGTCGTCTATACATTCCAGCTGTGGTGTCCGCAACCATCATTTTCTTGCCGTTTTGCTATGAGTGCATTCAGCACATTATCTCTTAGTATCATCTTGCAGTCATGGATGTTCCTGATTCTTTTGGTTGGGAAATATATAGATGTTTGGGATATTGTGCTTGTAGCGGCTTTACAAATAATATCATCAGCTATATATTTTCTGATAACAAGAAAAAGGATAAACAAGGGGATTTTCAAGGCAAAGAAATCCTCCAAAACAAACATTAATATAGCTATTATATCGGGTGCTTCATTTGCGGGTATGCGAATGGGGAGGATGCTTCGAGGTATGAATTCTTCTTTGGCTGCCACACTTGCCATGATAGGATTTACTTGTATTGCTGTATTGTGTTCCGTAATTGCAACGATGCATATAATGAAATTTTACTATTGTAAAAAATATGGCATAAATTGCGGAAAAGACTACGAAACAACCAGCCCGTTGCTCGTTGCCGAAAAGAAAGAGAAAAAGAGCTTGCTTAAAAGAATATGGTCAGTTGTATGGAAGGTAATGCTATTGATATTGCTCGTTGCAATTCTTTACGGAGTATATCAAGTGAGCCAACAACCAACCGCTTGATTTACATAGCTTCGTTTGCAAGCATGGCGCGAAAGCCCGACAGACATCGGTTAACTTTTTGCGCCCCTCATCGCCAAGGGATAAGGCTATCCACCGACCGAAAAACACGGATCGATTTCGAAAAAACTTGCGGTATGGGTCGATTTTGAAAGGGTATCACAAGCAAAAAAGGTCGCCGTTGGCGACCTTTTTTTATTTTATACGATCAAAGCAACACCCTTGCAATTCCCTGATGACCCAAGGGGATGAGCACACCTTCTTTTATGGGGCAGGCAAGGTCGGGATGGCCGCTGAAATTGAGGCGTCGCACCAGGCGGGGAACGGCAAGATCGGAAATATCCGCAATTACCACGTCGCCCTCCAAGCGGTCACATACATAAAGCATATTCCCCGCCACAACAGGCTTACCAGAGAGCGTAACACCCTCTATCCTAGCGATTGGCAGGTTGCTAAATTGCTCCTCCTTGCGGATATCAAAAGCAACGTATCCGCCGCCGAAAACAGCAAGCGCTGTGTGGGGCTGCGCGGTTGCGGTCACGCCCTCGGGAAAGCCAAGGCGCCCTTGTACCGCCGCACCGTCGGCGAAGATATCTCCCTCGGTATCATACCAGCGAATATTACCCGCATGCCAATAGCCACCGTAGTATCTGCCGTCAACACCCGTATGCACGAGCTGGCGATGATAGAGCAGCCCGGGTACACCCTTGTCGCGGCGCACCTCCCTGATATCGGCGAGGTCTGTGATATCCAGCACTGACAAGGGCTTATCCCCCGTGTGCACGAAAAGATATTTTCCGTTTTTTGAGGGAACGACCTGCGCGCAGGGACGCCCCTCAAGCGAGGTGCCGCCAACCCTTACAAGCGTGTCGCCCTCGGGCTTGTAAATGGCAACACCCGCGGCGCCTAACGCTGCGTAAAGTTTGCCGCTTTCGGCACGGATATCCATGGCAAACCCCTCGGTCTTGCAGGCAGAAAGTTCGTTTAACGCGGTGTCAAACACGCGAATGCCGCCCATGCCGCACGCGGCATAGACGCGATCCCCAAGCAATGCAATGGCATGCACCTGCCCCTTTGTATGCAGGATCTCTACCCCATCGGCAGCATCACCCGCATAGGTATCGTAATAACAGGTATCGCCCTCTCTCACCGCGCCTTGCGCGTGCTGCAAGGGAGCAAAATAGTGCCCCTTGGCAATAAAAAGATTCTCATTTCCAACAGTAATATAAAGTCTGCCCTGCTCTGCCGCCACACCCGTAACGGGCGCATACTGCACCTTGGTTGGGTCAAAGGGCAGCATGGGCAGGCGCAGAGTGCGCCCTGCCTCGGGCAATTTAATATGCTGACGCGTGGCGGGAATTGCCGCGTGATCAACAAGAACAGGCGCCGTGGGATCTGTAACGTCATACACCCAAATACCGTTAAAGGTGTGCGACACCACGGCATAGTTGCCACAGGGTGTTACATTCCACATATCGTAATTGCTGTAATAATAGCGGATGGGAAAGACCGTGACCGAGAGCTCTTTGGGGTTTTCGCGGTCGCTGATATCAAATATCGCAAAGCCGTTGCCTCGCCCGTATCGAGGGTCCTCGCAGTCGTCAAAATCAGCGCTTGCGGGGTGATGCCCAAAGGCGACAAACAGCTTGCCGTCCTTTATCCAAACGCCATCAGCCCTGCCCCTTTGCGGCAGGGTAAAGATCGCGCGCGGGCGCGCAACATCCGAAATGTCAAAGGCATTGACCTGCCTCTCCCGCCAGGAGCCCGTGTAAAGCACACCGTCGTGCACCACGATCGACTGCACCTCGCCCGCACGAATAGAGGAAACATGGCGCGGTGCGCTAAGATCGGTAAGGTCAAGAAATTCCACACCAAAGCTGCGGCAAGCAACCGCAACAAAGTGCGAGAAAAAGGTTACCCCTGTTGCAAACTCCACAGTGTTATAATGACAGCAGATAAAGGGTGCTTGGGGGTCGGTCACATCAATAAGATATAAGCCGTTTTCCCTTGCGGTGACAGCGGCAATGCGGCGCCCCGCGGCAACGGTATCGCTCACGGCAATGGCGCGCGTGTTACCAAGACCGCCCAGTGTGGCAAGCGGCATCAGCGCCTCGCCATCTGCGGCAAAAATGCTAAGGCTGCCCCCCTCAAGCGCGCGATTTACAAGATAGAGATACCCACCAAGGCAGGCAATGCCGTTGCCACCCGCAAACTCGGTTTTACAAAGAGAAAGCTTTGTTTCGGGTATAGGAGGCGGAAAAGGCCCATTTTCGGGCTTGTAGATCTGGTATACCATAAAATATCACTCCTTGTCTTACTAACAAATATAATAGCAGACTCCATCAAAAAACGCAAGGACTTTTTGTAACACAGGCACAAAGGAAAAGTCCACCGCCTTGCGCGGTGGGCTTTTTCTTTCCTTTGGCAGGGGCAGGAGCTTGACGGAGAACTCCTCGCAAAGCGAGTGGGTGGGAAAGAATGCGAAGCATTTCTTTCCCAGCAAGTCGTAGGCTTGCGTATGCAAGCTCGTAGGCTTGCGTATGCAAGCTCGTAGGCTTGCGCATGCAAGCTCGCAGGCGTGCGTATGCAAGCCGAAGACTTGGCGTGTGAGTCACTCCTGCCCCTGCCAAGTCTTTAGGTCGATTTAGATCCGACCGAGAAAAAACGAGAAAAGCGGAGATTTCGAGAGATTTCTCCGCTTTTTTCGCGCCTAACTTTTTTCGAATTTCCATAGATCCATTTTCGATTTTTCTTCGAGTCGAAGGATTCGAACTACCGAAAGCCTCCCTCCGAGAGGGAGGGGGACCGCGTTAGCGGTGGAAGGAGCCTGCACGACTTAAAAATCTGATTAAACTTTAGTCAACGCACTCTCCCTCAGTCGCCTACGGCGCCAGCTCCCTCCCAGAGGGAGCCTTTGCAAAAACCGCACGCACAGTGGTTGAAATATTCACAAAATTGTGGTATAATGAAAGAAGGAAGGTGGTGTAACTATGGACATCACATCAATATACGAATACATTCTGTCAAGAATTGCCGAAGATTTGAGTCCGTACGGCTATAAAAGGAGCGGAAAAGGTTCTCTCTTTTATCGGTATTCCGCTGATAAAAAAGTTGGTTGCGTCTTTGAAATGCAAAAGTCAATGTTTAATTCTCCCGACGATTATTCTTTCACCTTTAATCTTGGTTGTATTGCACTTTATAATTTGAACGGATATTACAAGGACAAATTGACGCTTGAAACAACCAAACTCGCATTAAGATATGACGCAGGTTGTATGCGACTTGGACATTTGAGCAGAGGTTGTGATTATTGGTGGAACATTACCGATGAAATATTAAAAGATTTTTCGATAGAAGAATACTATAATCGTTTTCTTCACCCTGATATTTTAAAAGCGGCAGAGTATCTAAAGGAACAAGCGCACAAAAAGGAAAGCGTTTATAGCAAAGAGAATAATACATAGATTCGTTTGCAAGCATGCTGCAAGAGCCCGAAAGACCTCGGGTAGCTTTTTGCGCCCATCATCACCAAGGGATAAGTCTATCCACCGACCGAAAAACACGGATCGATTTCGAAAAAACTTGCGGTATGGATCGATTTTGAAAGGGCATCACAAAGGAAAAGTCCACCGCCTTGCGCGGTGGGCTTTTTCTTTCCTTTGGCAGGGGCAGGAGCTTGACGGAGAACCCCCTCGCGAAGCGAGTGGGTGGGAAAGAATGCAAAGCATTTCTTTCCCAGCAAGTCGTAGGCTTGCGTATGCAAGTCGTAGGCTTGCGTATGCAAGCCGAAGACTTGGCGTGTGAGTCACTCCTTTCCCAAAGTTCCCCTTTGACCATAGCAAAAAACATTTATTTATAAATATGTAAAAAGCCCTTGACTTTCCCCTCGCTTGGTGCTATAATCAGTTGGATTTTTAAAAATAAGCGAGGTTATTATCACTATGGAAACCCTTCTGTCCCTATCCCTTGCGCTTATCGCGGGGTTGATGCTCTCCCGTCTTGCAAAGCTGGCGGGGCTCCCTGCCGTTACCGCGTATCTCATTGCCGGCGTTCTTCTCGGCCCCTACCTCATCGGTGCTATTGGCATTGAGGGGCTTGGCTTTATCAGCAGCGAAAACGTACATAGCTTTTCGATCATTTCCGACGTGGCTCTCGGCTTTATCGCCTTTTCGATCGGCAACGAGTTCCGCCTTGCAGAGCTCAAAAAGATCGGCAAGCAAGCAACAGTTGTTGGCATTTTTCAGGCAGTGGTTGCCACTCTGCTGGTGGATGCCGCGCTGATCGGCCTCCATTTCGCTATGCCCGATAAGCTCCCCCTGCCCGCTGCACTCGTGCTTGGCGCAGTTGCCTCGGCAACCGCACCTGCCGCCACCCTCATGGTCGTGCGTCAGTATAAGGCAAAGGGTCCGCTTACCAATATTCTTCTGCCCGTTGTGGCTCTTGACGATGCCGTCGGACTGATGCTGTTTGCCATTTCCTTCGGTATTGCAAAGGCGCTGATCTCGGGCGCGGTCGACGTAGTTTCTATCATTGTCGAGCCCATTATCGAGATCGTGCTCTCCTTGGTACTCGGTGCCGTGATGGGTGCGCTTATCACCTTCTTCGAGCGCTTCTTCCATTCGCGCTCCAAGCGTCTTTCGATGTCGGTGGCGTTTGTGCTCCTGACCGTTGCACTTTCCACGCTGAAGTTTGAGATCGGCGGCGTGCACATTGCCTTCTCCTCCCTTCTCACCTGCATGATGCTCGGTACGGTATTCTGCAACCTGTGTGACTTTTCCGAGGAGCTTATGGACCGTCTTGACCGCTGGACAGCACCGATCTTTATCCTGTTCTTCGTGATCAGCGGCGCGGAGCTTGAGCTTTCGGTATTTGCCGATCTTGCCGTTGTGGTGATCGGTCTTGTTTATATCCTTGCACGCTCGGCGGGCAAATACATTGGCGCAAATATCAGCTCAAGAGCAACGCACTGTGACCCCAACATTGTAAAATATCTCGGCATCACTCTTCTGCCGCAGGCAGGTGTGGCGCTCGGCATGGCGATCAAGGCAAAGGAGCAGCTTGGTGCTCAGGGCGCGATCGTATCCAACATCACCCTCATGGCAGTGCTCATTTACGAGCTGATCGGCCCCATGTTGACCAAGATGTGTCTCTTGAAGGCAGGCGATATCAAGCCCGAGGGCAAGACAAGCGCACGTGAGGAAGCAAAGCAAAAAATGGTGCAAGCCGCAAGCGAGCAGGGCGAAAAAGCCCCCGCGCTGCAAAAATAAGCGGCACGTCCCGATTTGTTGACAAATAGAACTGTTCGGCGGCCTGCCAAAAAGCAGGTCGCCCTTTTCTTTTTTTGTTGGTGCTCCCTTGGGCATTTTCAAAAAAATTGCCCAAAGGTGTAGATTTATATGCAATTCTATGTTATATTAAAGGTAGTATATTCTATTGGAAGGATCTAACGATATGCCCAAAAAATACTCACCGCATACCGGACACCGCGCGCGTATGCGCCAACGCTTGGCAAATACCTCCCCCGCAGGCTTTGCCGATCATGAAATTCTTGAAATGTTGCTTTACTACACCTATGCGCGCGGTGACACCAACGAGATCGCACACGCACTGATCGAGGCGTTTGGCTCGGTCGAGGGGGTGCTGGATGCCGATCCCGCCCGCCTGCAAACGGTTTTGGGTGTTGGCGAGGGCTGTGCCGTTTTCCTCACGCTCTTAGGGGAGATCTCTCGGCGTTATCTGGCGCAAAAGATCTCCGACGGTGCACATGACAGAGCTGTGCTCGATTCCCCCGAAAAGGTCGCAAGCTATCTCGCCCTGCGCTTTGTCGGTGCCACAAAGGAGCTTGCTTACGTGCTGCTGCTTGACAACAGCATGCGCCCCTTGGATTGCTTTCCCGTAAGTGAGGGAACCGTTTCGGGCGTTTCGATATCGGTGCGCGACATTGCCGAGCGCGCTTACACAAAGAAAGCGGCTGCCGTGGTGCTTGCACACAATCATCCCGGTGGCGTTGCCGTTCCCTCCGGTGAGGATATTTCCACCACACACCGCACCAGAGAAGCACTTGCCCTACTTGGCATTCCCCTCATTGAGCATTTTGTGTTTTCTGACAGATCTTATGCCCCCATTCTTTGCCGCTTTGAGGAAAAGCCGCCCGAGAGCATTGCAGCCTCACCGATTTTTGACAAGATCAAACAAAATTTTTACAACAGGAAAGGTGACCGTTCATGAACACCATGCAACAACCGACCACACAAAAAGAAAAGAACGCGTTTTTGCGTTTTCTTGCACGAAAGGATATTGTTTTTTCTGCCAAGCGATACGGCATTGATGCCCTCGGTGCAATGGCGCTGGGTCTGTTTGGCTCTCTGCTGATCGCCACGATCTTCAACGCGATCGGTCTTATCCCCCCGCTTGCCTTCTTTAAGACCATTGGCGGCTACGGCGCACAGGCCGCAGGCCCTGCCATGGCAGTTGCCATTGCGTTTGCCCTCAAGGCACCGCCCCTTGTGATGTATTCCTCTGCCCTTGTCGGCCTTGTTGCAAACAGCCAAGGGGGTGCCGGCGGTCCTCTTTCCGTCTTACTGATCGCCGTTGTCGCGATCGAGTGCGGCAAGGCTGTTTCCAAGGAAACCAAGGTCGATATTCTGGTAACCCCGTTTGTAACTGTTTTTGTTGGCGGTGTTCTCTCCATTCTCATCGCCCCTCACATCGGCACCTTGGTTGGCTTTGTGGGCAAGTTTATCGGTTGGGCAACCTTCCTGCAGCCCTTCCTTATGGGTGTGATCATCTCCGTGGTCGTGGGCGTTGCGCTCACGCTTCCGATCAGCTCTGCCGCGATCTGCGCCGCAATCGGTCTTTCCGGTGTGGCGGCTCTTGCCGGCGGAACCATGACCCCCGATCAGGTGCATGGCGTGGCCCTTGCGGGCGGTGCTGCCGTTGCCGGCTGCTGTGCCCAAATGGTTGGCTTTGCCGTGATGAGCTTTAAGGAGAACGGCTGGGGCGGTCTTGTTTCACAGGGCCTTGGCACCAGCATGCTCCAAATGCCCAATATCATTCGCAATCCCCGCATTTGGATCCCTCCGACGCTCGCCTCCGCCATTACCGGTCCCCTTGCCACGTGCGTGTTTAAAATGCAAATGTACGGTGCCGCCATTAACTCGGGCATGGGTACCTGCGGCCTGCTTGGCCCCATTGGCATCGTGCTCGGCTGGTTTGACGATGCCTACCCCACAAGCGTTGGCGCGCTTGATTGGATCGGGCTTTTGCTCGTGTGCTTCCTGTTGCCCGCCCTGCTTTCCTTGGGCTTTGCCGCGATCCTGCGCCGTATCGGCTGGATCAAGGAAAACGACATGAAGTTAGATTGATTGATGTATGAAAACATAGGAAAAGGGAGAGGACTTTTGCAAAAGTCCTCTCCCTTTTCCATGCTTGCCTAAGGCAAGCATTCCTTTTCCCTCTCCCAAAACCTTTGGTAAAGAAATAAAACACGCTTTCGTGTATGGGAGAGGTTTTCTTCCCGCGATCCACGACACACAAAAACGGGAGGCTGTGCACGGCACAGCCTCCCTTGCTTGTTACACCACCCGATAGCCTGCCGCGGTGATTGCGGCAGTCATTTTCTCGGACGTGATCTTTTCACTTGCCACAACGGTTACGGTTTTCGCCTCCAGCTCAACCTTCGCCGATTTTGCACCGAGTGCCAGCATGGCCTCCTCAACGTGCTTGGCACAATGCCCGCACATCATGCCCTCCACGTGCAGCACGGTGGTTTTCAGTTCCTTCTTTGCAAACAACATTTCATTTCTCTCCTTTGCCGTTTTTTCCTTCTTTGTTCTTTGCTTTTCTCTATCCTTTAATACATTCGGCACAAATCTGCCAAGCCGCAAGGCGTTACACACCACAAAAAGCGAGGATAGGCTCATGGCGGCAGATGCCACCATGGGCGTGAGCAAAAGCCCCCAAACGGGGTAAAATACCCCTGCGGCAAGTGGGATACAAAGGGTGTTATACAGAAGTGCCCAAAACAGGTTTTGGCGGATGTTGCGACGCGTGGCACGCCCGAGTTCAATGGCGGCAGCGGCATCTAACAAGGAATTGCCTGCCAGCACCACGCCTGCCGACTCCACGGCAACGCCCGTCCCTGCACCAATGGCAACGCCTACGTCGGCACAGGCAAGGGCGGGGGCATCGTTGATGCCGTCCCCCACCATAGCAGTTGTACCCTTTTCTACATATTCCTGCACGATGCGCGCCTTATCGGCGGGCATCAGCCTTGCACGGTACTCTAACACCCCGGCAAGCGATGCGATCCTTTCTGCTGTGGCGGCATTATCGCCCGTAAGCATCACGGTTTTTACACCAAGCTCCCGCAGGGCGCGCACCGCCGCAGGGCTATCACTGCGTAGGGTATCTGCCACGCCAAACACGCCAAGAATTTCAGCACCGCAAGAGAGGATCACCACGCTTTTGCCCTCGTTTTCAAGGCGTGTGGCAATTTCTTCTGCCTGCTTGGTGAGCAAAGGGGCCTCCTTGCCCGAAAATAACGCTGTTTGCCCTGCAAAGAGCCATTCACCCTCATCTGTGCGGGCACTGACGCCAAGCCCCGTTATGGTGCGAAAATCATGCAACGCCATGCGATCCTCGCTCAGTGCCGCGAGGGGCCTTGCCACAGGGTGCGCCGCGTTTTCCTCAAGCGAGGCAATGGCAACAAGAAGCCTGTCCTCCTCCCCCGCAAGGCAAATGCTGTCGGTCACCGCCATTTTACCCTCGGTCAGCGTTCCGGTTTTATCGGTTAAGAGCGTTGTTACGCCTGCCAGCACCTCAAGTGCCTCGGCACTCTTAAATAGGATGCCGAACCGTGCGCCGCGCCCACATCCAACGGTGATCGCGGTTGGCGTGGCAAGCCCCAGTGCACACGGACAGGAGATGACCAGCACCGATACTGCCGTGCGAAAGGCAAGTGAGATATCCCTTGCCACGATCAGCCAAACCGCGGCACTCAGCAGGGAAATGCAAAGAACAGCGGGCACAAATATCGCACTCACGCGGTCTGCCATGCGCTGTGCCGGTGCCTTGGAGGCTGCCGCCTCCTCAAGGAGTGCCGCAATGCGGCGCAGTGCCGTTTCCTCGCCTACGCGATCCACGCGCAGGCGGATCGCGCCCTCCTCTAACACCGTTCCGCCCGAAACGGTATCGTTTTCCCGCACGGTACGGGGCAGCGATTCACCCGTGAGCATTGCCTCGTTTACACTGCCCATACCCGAAATAACAGTGCCGTCAGCCGGGATCTTCTCCCCCGTTGGCACGCTTACCGTATCCCCTACCGCAAGAGCCGCAAGCGGCACGGTTACGGTTTTTCCTTCCTTTATCACGCGTGCTGTGGTGGGCTCCTCGGCGATCAAGGCACGCACAGCACCCACCGCGCGATGCCGTGCACGCCCCTCAAGGTATTTTCCAAGGGATACGAGCGTGAGGATCATTGCCGCGGACTCAAGGTAGAGCTCATGCAAATACCGATGCACAAGGGCTTGATTTTGCGTGGCGGCACCCACAAAAATGAAAACACCTGCAACAACCCCGTAAACAAGGGAGGCTGCCGACCCGATCGCCACAAGAGAATCCATGTTGGGTGCGCCGTGAAGCAGTGCCGAAAAGCCGCTTTTATAAAAACGCCGCTGGGGAAGGATCACCGCCGCACACAGCACCGCCTGTAACAGGAAAAATGCAACGGGATAGCGTTGTGCATCCAAAATAAAGGGTGCAGGCAAGGGGGTCATGTGCCACATGGCAACCAGCATCAAAAGGGCGGTCAGCCCGCCGCTGATCAAAAGCCTTGCAAGCTCTTTTTTGCGTTCCCTCGCTTCGTTTTCCGGCGCGTTTTCCTCTTCCCTGGCGGCAAGCCCGTAGCCGGCGCGCAAAAGTGCCCCCTTCAGCCTTTGAAAGAGTGCCTTTTCGCTCTCCCCTTCCTCAAGCGTGACGGTGAGTGTGTTGGAAAGAAGACTTACCGTAAACGGCGTTTCTTCCGAAAGCACACCGCGCACCGCGCGCTCCACGTGTGCCACGCAAGCGGCGCATGACATGCCCTTGACCGCAAAAACGATTTTTTTCATAGCAGGCCTCCTTCCCTTTTTCCACTGTTAGTATAGACTATCTTTTTGCGAAAATCAAGTTTTTTCCCCTGTTTGTGTGCAACAAAAAGTAAAAAAAATGTGAATTTTAGATTATTTTATATATTTTATAATATATTTAGTTGAAAATAATTAATGTTTATGTTATAATAATTTATAATATATGTCGTATGAGCGATGACATTGAAAGTGGCAGGAAAAGAGAGAACAACGGCGTGCTTTGGTTTTAGCGTGCCGCGTGCTGTTCTTGCCGAAAAGGAGGGTAAAGCACATGGAATGTCCAAAAGAAATATTGGTCATGTGGGATATGGTAAAAATGGCCCTGCGAGAGGAATATTCCGCAACCTACTGTGACCTTTGGTACGGTGACATTACGCCCACCACCTATGATGTTTCCACAAAAACGCTGATTTTTGATACAAAATCCACCTTTATTACCAATCAACTGATCGAAAAGCACAAGACAAAGCTTGAGCAGAAATTTGCCGAGGTTTGCGGGCTTGATGTCATTCTCGGCTTCCACAATCTTGAGGAGGACGATCCGTTTGATATCCAGCTGATGCAAATGACGCGTCAAAAATTCGGTGAAAGCGGCGCGCAAATGCTAAAAACACAGCTCCTTTACGAAAATGCGCCCGTAGAGGACGGTGCCGAAAAGGCGCTTCGCTCCCGCTATACCTTTACCAACTTTATTGTGGGAGAAACCAATAAATTTGCCCGTGCCGCGTGCTGGAAGGTGGCAAACAACCCCTCAAACGAGTGGAACCCCTTGTTTATTTACGGTCCCTCGGGCGTTGGCAAAACGCACCTAATGTATGCAGTGGTCAATGAGATATTAATGCAAAATCCCGTGGCAAAGGTCCTTTACACCAAGGGGGAGGAATTTGTCAACTACATGATCGAGTGTCTTTCCCACAAATCGATGTCTGCCTTTCGTGACAGATACCGCGAATGTGACGTGCTGCTGATCGACGATATTCAGTTTATTGCGGGAAAGGTTTCCACCCAGGAGGAGTTCTTTAATACCTTTGATACCCTTTTTGCAGACGGCAAGCAGATCATTCTTGCCTCTGACCGCCCGCCCCGTGACATCAATCCCCTTTCCGAGCGTCTTCGCTCTCGCTTTGAGCAGGGTCTGCTTGCGGACATCGGCCTGCCCGATCTTGAGCTTCGCATGGCGATCATCAAGAAAAAGGTAGAGGATATGAATATCGTTTTACCCGATGAGGTGCTAAGCTATCTTGCCGAAAATCTGCGCTCCAACATCAGACAGCTGGAGGGTGCTATTAAAAAGCTTGCGGCGAAAAGCATGCTGGACGGCAGAAAGATCACGCTGGAGCTGGCACGCGATTGCGTGAGTGACCTTCTTGGTGAAACTGAGCCCTTGAACGTAACGATCGATAAAATTTTTGCGGCTGTTTATAAAAAATTTGATATTCCAAAGGAAGAGATCGTTGGCAAAAAGCGAACCAAGGAGATCGCAAAGGTTCGCCACATCTCCATTTACCTCATTCGCGAGATCACCGAAATGTCTTACCCCAATATCGGCAAGCTTTTTGAGCGTGATCACGCAACGATCATGTCCTCTCTTGACGTGGTGAAGAAAACCATCTCCGCAGACCCTCTTTTGGCGGCGGATATCGAGAACATAAAAAAGGAAATTCAAGGGCTTTGATAAAGGGACTTTTACACAGCTTTTTCACAGCTGTTTAAAACCTGCCGAAAACAGGCTGAAAAGTAAAATCATTCCTTATTTTCCCCGTTTCCTTGCTTGTGGAAAACAAGAACTCGTTTTTATTTACTTCAAAATCCAAGATTTTTCCACAGCAACGATCCCTGTGGAAAATGAACTTTTAAAGAGCTTTTTCACTGCTTGTCCCAAATGCTTCCCGTTTTGCGCTTTTTCTTACATTCGGGGGCTTTGGTTTTCCCTTGTTTTTGTACGGTATTTCAGCGTTTCACATACCCCGAAGATCCTTTTATTTCAAGGCTTTTCGGAGTTTTCCACAGTTTCAGCCACCCCTAATACTACTACGAAATTATTATATCATTATATCAGTTTTTCGCGGCCCTGCGGGCGCGAGCAAAAAAATAACATAAGAGGATCTTTTTATGAAACTTATTTTCAACCGTCAACAAATTCTTTCTGCCGTTTCTCCCTTGATGATCGCCGCATCCGGAAAATCCACACTTTCCGCTACCGACGGTATTTTGATCGAGGCAAAGCATCCCGATCTTTGCACCTTTACCGCATACGATCATGAAAAGGGTGTAAGAACCAGCATCGAAACAAAGGTTTTAGAGGAGGGCAAATATATCATCAATGCCCAAAAATTCATTGCCACCATGCGTGTCATGGACAAAGATGAGGTTTCCTTTACCGTTGACAGTCAGCTTTGCGCGCAGTTCTCCTGCGGAAAATCCTCCCATAAAATGAATGCTTTGCCGGGTGACGATTTTCCCGAGCTGCCCTTGCTTGAAAGTGAGCGCGGTTTTGCGCTTACCTGCGGCACGCTTCGTGAAATGCTCACGAAAACGATGTATGCTATGGGTGTAAACGATCAGCGTCCCGTTTTAAACGGCTGCTTCTTTGAAATAGAGGAAGGAACGCTGATGCTTGTTTCCTGCGATAGCTTTAAGCTTGCCAAGTGCCGCCTGAAGACAGAGCTCAAAAATAACAACAAGGACGGCAGTGATCTTCGTTACCGCTTTATCATTCCCGTTAAAACGGTAAACGAGCTTTACAAGCTGATCACGGGCGATGCGGAAAAGGAGATCAGCATTTCCATGACCCGCCGCCACATTATCTTCCACATTGATAATATCGTATTCTTCTCTCGCCTTATTGACGGCGAATATATCGATTATGACCGCATCATCATCAGACAGCATAAGATCTATGCTACTGTAAACAGAGATGTGTTACTTGCGGCACTTGATCGCGCGGCACTCATTACCGAGGAGCGCGTGGCAGGCAGCGTGCGCTCTCACGTAAAACTACAGATCGAGGGTGGGCTGTTAAAGGTTATGGCATCCTCTACGGCAGGCAGCACCTATGACGAAATTGAAATAGAGCATGAGGGTGCGGATATTCTCATTGCCTTCAATAACAGATATCTCATTGATTCGGTTCGTGCCTGCGAGGCAGAAACAGTGCGTTTGGCACTTTCCTCCCCCTTAACGAGTGTCAATATAGAGCCGCAGGAGGGTGGCAGTGAGGAATGTGAGGATCTGTTTATGCTGTTGCCCGTTCGCATGAAGGAGTAATATGTTGGCAAGAAAGATCACGGTCAGTGACTTCAGAAATATTGCTCATGCTGAGGTTTCTTTTGAGGAAGGCATCAACGTGCTTTGCGGCGATAACGCACAGGGCAAGACTAATTTGCTTGAAGCCATTTATTTTGCCTCGATCGGCAAGAGCTTCCGCGGCAACCATACCAATGAAATGATACGGTTTGGGCAAAAGGAAGCACTCCTCTCGCTCGATTTCAGGACAGGAGGGAGAGAGCAAAGCATTTCCCTTTGTCTTGGGGGAGGTAGGGTGCGCGCGGCAGAAAAAAACCGTGTAAAGATCCGCCGCATGTCAGAGATCGTTGGCAGCTTTCGGGCAGTGCTCTTTTGCCCTGAGCATTTAAGCCTTATCAAGGAAGGACCTGCCGAGCGCAGACAGTTTCTTGACATTGCGATCAGTGCAGCCGAGCCCCTTTATATGGGAGCCCTTCAGCGATATAACCGCATATTAAAGCAGAGAAATGCGCTGATCAAGGCGGCGGAAAAGGACAAAGCCTTATTTGAGACAACCGTTGATATTTGGTCACGCCAGCTTGCACATGAGGGTGCGTATATTGCAAAAAGCAGACAGCGGTATGTAAAAAATGCCGAGGGATACATGAAGGAATGCTTTAAGGAAATGACGGGCTCCCGCGAGGAGCCTTCCCTCCTTTATCTCGGTGTTGGGGGCAAGGATTTTGACGGGTATGAAGATCTTTCAAAAACAGAGGAGATGCTCTATCAAAAGCTCAGCCAAAATCATGAAAGAGAGCTTGGCGCCGGTGCGACCCTTTGGGGCACGCACAAGGACGACGTGGAGGTTTTGCTAAACGGCCACGCCGCACGCAGCTTTTGCTCACAGGGTCAGCAGAGATCGCTTGCGCTGGCACTGAAGATCGCCGAGGGTGAGCTTTGCAAAATCGATTGCGGTGAATACCCCGTGCTTTTGTTTGACGACGTGCTCTCCGAGCTTGACCGCGGCAGGCGCGAGTACCTCTTAAAGCACATCAAGGGCAAGCAGGTCATCATGACCACCTGTGAAAAAGAGGGGTTTGATGCCGATCACTTAATTGTCGTGAAAAACGGCACCTACCGAAAGGCAGAATAGAGGAAACTATGTTTTTACACGTGGGAAACAACAAAAATATCAGAAAAAAGGATATCATCGGTATTTTTGATGCCGATACCGCAACCGTTTCGGTGACAACGAGAAGATTTTTATCGGGGTCTGATCGGCGCGGTGAGATAGAGGCGGCGAATGAGGAAATTCCGAAATCCTTTATTCTTTACAGAAAAAAAGAGGGGTACGGCATCTGCTTTTCACAGATCTCTACCTCAGCCTTGCTTGGTAGAAGCGAGCAATAAAAAAGTGAACAAAACAAAGGAAGGATAAAACATGGCAAACAACGAAGAAACAAGACAGGTATATGACGACAGTCAAATACAGGTGCTCGAGGGTCTTGAGGCGGTACGCAGACGCCCCGGTATGTATATCGGTTCCACTTCGCTGCGCGGACTTCACCATCTCGTATACGAGATCGTGGATAACTCGATCGACGAGGCGCTTGCAGGAAGATGTAAGCGCATTGAGGTAACGCTTTTGCCCGACGGCTCTGTTTCGGTACAAGACGACGGTCAGGGTATCCCCGGCGGTATCCACCCCAAAATGGGGATTCCGACGCTGGAGGTTATTTTTACCGTGCTGCATGCGGGCGGAAAATTTGACGGAAACGGATATGAATTTTCGGGAGGTCTGCACGGCGTGGGATCTTCCGTTGTAAACGCGCTTTCCGAGTGGATCGAGCTGGAAAGCTGCTATCAGGGTCGCCGCTATACCGAGCGATTTGAGCGCGGTGCCGTGGCACGTCCCTTCCGTGATGAGGGTCCGACCGAAAAGCACGGCCTTTACGTGCGCTTTAAGCCCGATGCCGAAATTTTTGATGAGGTGGTATTTGAATACGATACCCTTCTCAAGCGCTTGCGTGAGCAGGCGTTCCTCAATGCCGGTATCTATATTTCGATCACCGACCAGCGCGACAGCGAGAACGTCGTTTCCGAGGAGCTGCAGTATGACGGCGGCATCAAAACCTTTGTTTCTTACTTAAACGAGCAAAAGCACTGTCAGGTCATTCACCCTGAGGTGATCTATATGCGCGCCGAAAAGAGCGAGGAGGAGCGCGGCAGAACCATTGCCGAGGTTTCGCTTCAGTACACCGATACCTATAACGAGAGCTTACTGACCTTTGCCAATGATATCAATACCATTGAGGGCGGTATGCACGAGGTCGGCTTTAAAAATGCCATGACCAAGGTCATCAACGATTACGCGCGCAAGCATGGACAGCTCAAGGCTGACGATAAAAACCTTTCGGGTGACGACGTGCGCGAGGGTCTTACCGCCGTTGTTTCGGTGAAGCTGAAGGAAGCGCAGTTTGAGGGTCAGACCAAAACCAAGCTTGGCAACAGCTATATGCGTGGGTTTGTAGAAAAGCTGGTGGTGGAAAAGCTCTCGGAATATCTTGAGGAAAATCCCGCTGTCGGAAAGATCATTGTAGAAAAGGCAATGACCGCCAGCCGCGCCCGTGAGGCGGCAAGAAAGGCAAGAGAGCTGACAAGACGCAAAAACGGGCTTGAGAGCATGTCCCTGCCCGGCAAGCTGTCGGACTGCACCGAGCGCCGCACCGAGCTTACCGAGGTCTACCTGGTGGAGGGAGATTCGGCAGGCGGCTCGGCAAAGCTTGGACGCGACCCGCGCTTCCAGGCGATCCTTCCCCTGCGCGGAAAGATTCTAAACGTAGAAAAAAGCCGTCTTGACAAGGTGTATGCCAACACCTCTATTATTCCGATCATTCAGGCTCTTGGCTGTGGCATCGGTGAGGAATTTGACATTGCAAAGCTGCGTTACGGCAAGATCATCATTATGGCGGATGCCGACGTTGACGGCTCGCATATTCAGATCCTGCTCCTGACCTTCTTCTTCCGCCATATGAAGGAGCTGATCGAAAAGGGACACGTGTATCTGGCAAAGCCGCCGCTGTACAAGGTTTATAAGCGCTCCGCAAAGCTTGGCGGTGAGCGTTACGCCTATTCCGATACCGAGCGCGATGCCATTATTGCCGAGCTTGGCGGCGGCAAAAACATCGAAGCAGACCGCTACAAGGGTCTTGGTGAGATGGACCCCGATCAGCTTTGGGAAACCACCATGGACCCCGAGCGCAGAATTTTGTTGCGCGTTACGATGGAGGATGCGATCCTGTGCGATCAGATCTTCTCCACGCTTATGGGTGATGAGGTAGAGCCCCGCCGTGAATTTATCGAGCATAACGCCAAGTTTGCCGAAAATCTTGATATCTGATAAGGAGAGAGCAAAGTGGAACACAAGAGTGAAAATATTGAATTTCCAAATCAGAGAATAGAAGACGTTGATATGGAGAAAAGGGTAAAGCAAGCCTTTATCGAGTACTCCATGTCGGTTATCATGTCCCGTGCCCTGCCCGACGTGCGCGACGGTATGAAGCCGGGTCAGCGCCGTATCATGTACGCAATGTATGAGGATCACCTGACCTCGGACAAGCCCTTCCGCAAGTCCGCTACCACCGTCGGTAACGTGCTCGGTCGCTATCACCCTCACGGTGATGCCGCCGTTTACGGCACTATGGTGCGTATGGCACAGGATTTCTCCCTGCGTTATCCGTTGGTGGAGGGTCACGGAAACTTTGGCTCTGTTGACGGTGACGGTGCAGCCGCTTACCGTTATACCGAGGCGCGCTTAGCGAAGATCTCGGATGAGCTCATGGCTGACCTTGAAAAGGAGGTCGTGCCCTTTGGCCCGAACTTTGACAACCGCCTGCGCGAGCCCTTGGTGCTCCCTGCCCGCTTCCCCAATTTGCTGGTAAACGGCTCGGTTGGTATCGCGGTCGGTATGGCAACGAACATTCCGCCCCACAACCTTGGCGAGGTGATCGATGCCACGGTCTACCGCATGGAGAACCCCGATTGTACCGTTGAGGAGCTGATGCAGTTCATTAAGGGTCCCGACTTCCCCACTGCCGCCACCTGCTACGGTGTGAACGGCATCATTGAGGCATACAAAACGGGCCGCGGCCGCGTAATGGTGCGCTCTAAGTGCGAGATCAACGAGGATAAAAATCAGATCCTTGTGACACAGCTGCCCTATCAGGTCAACAAATCCATGCTTGTGCAGTCGATCGCCGCACTGGTGCGTGAGAAGAAGATCGAGGGTATTACCGATATCAAGGACGTATCCAACGGCCGAAACGGTATCAATATCATCATTCAGTATCGCCGTGATGCAAACGGTCAGGTCATTCTCAATCAGCTCTACAAAAACACCCAGCTGCAGGATACCTGTGCCATTAACATGCTGGCACTCGTGGGCGGCGAGCCCAAGGTGCTTTCCCTGCCGCAGATCCTTGATCACTACATCGCGCATCAAAAGGAAGTGATCACTCGCCGCACGCAGTTTGAGCTGCAAAAGGCAGAGGCACGCGCCCACATTCTTGAGGGCTATAAGATCGCAAATGACAACATCGATGAGATCGTAAATCTCATCAGATCCACGGCATCGATCCCCGATGCAAAGGAAAAGCTCATGGAAGGCTACGGCCTTTCCGACACGCAGGCACAGGCGATCGTGGAAATGACGCTTGGTAAGCTGACGGGGCTGGAAAGACAGAAGATCGAGGATGAGCTTGACAAGCTCCATGCACTCATTATGGAGCTGCGCGGCGTGCTCTCCGATGAGCAGAAGATCAAGGATATCATCAGAGAGGAGATCTCTGAAATTCGCCGCAAATACGCCGACAAGCGCCGCACCGAGATCGTGGCGGCAACCGAGGAGATCGATCTTGAGGATCTCATTGAACGCCATGACTGCGTGATCACCCTTACGCACGCGGGCTACATCAAGCGCCTGCCTGCCGATACCTATGCGGCACAGCACAAGGGCGGCAAGGGTATCATTGGCATGACCACCAAGGAGGAGGACTTTATCGAAAAGCTCATGGTGGTGCACAGCCACGATTACCTCATGCTCTTTACCAACACGGGTAAGGTGTTTATGCGTAAGGCATATCAAATTCCCGAGGCATCGCGCACGGCAAAGGGCACCAACATCATCAACGTGATCGAAACCGTGCCGGGTGAAATTATCACCGCCATGATCGCTGTTTCGGAATTTGGCGAGGAGGATTTCCTCACCATGGTCACGAGAAACGGTGTCATTAAGCGCACACGCTTGAAGGAATATGAATACCAGCGCAAGGGCGGTAAGATCGCGCTTAGCCTGGACGAGGGCGATGAGCTGGTGTTTGTGATGCACAGCAAGGGAGAGCGCGATGTGCTGCTTGCCACGCATGAGGGCAGTGCCGCACGCTTTACCGAAAGCGCAGTAAGACCTCTTGGCAGAACAGCGCGCGGCGTGCGTGGCGTGCGCTTGCGCGAGGGCGACTATGTTGTGGGTGCTGTGATCGTTGACGATACCAAGCAGCTCATCACCGTAACCGAAAACGGATACGGAAAACGCACCCCGTTTGAGGACTTCCGCGTGAAGGGCAGAGGGGGACTTGGCGTTACCTGCCACAACCTTACCGAAAAAACGGGTCTTTTGGCAGGCATTGCCGCTGTGACCGATGATGACGATCTGATGATGATCACCAACCTCGGCACGATCATTCGCACTCCCGTGGCGCAGATCAATACCTACTCCCGTACCGCCGCAGGCGTGATCGTGATGCGCCTTGGCGAGGGGCAGACCCTGGCGGGCTTCTCAAAGGTCGCACATGAGGAGCAGGAACCCGAGGAAACCGAGAATGCCCCCGAGGCAGAGCTTGCGGTAACCGAGGCACAAGCTCCCGCCGCCACAGAGCAGACCGAAAACGAATAAAAAACAAAAAAAGACAGCCCCGAGTATGCTTGACATATTCGGGGTTGTCGCAGGCATAGCCAAGAAGCCCGCCAAACGGCAGGCGTATTCTTTGGCGTGTGGCACGGGCGAAAACCCGTGTTCCCTTTTTTGATATCCCCCCAAACGGGGCAAAAAATAGGAGATCCTTATGAAAAAACGTTTGATAGCCGTGATCGTGGCGATCGCGTTGATCCTTGTATCACTGGGTGTGTTTTTGGTGGTGCGGCACGTGAGAAACAACCGTCCGCCCGAGCTTGAGAGCTTAAGACCCCGCGTGATCGCGCTGATCGATGCATCGCATGAGATCAACGAGATCTTTTGGGGTGAGGGGCTTGCCACCTACCCGCGCGTGTATCGCGAATACTATACCCGTGTGCCGTTTTATTTGCAAAAGAACGGCGAGGGCTACACCTTCAGCGCGGAAAAGACCGACAACAAACTCTATTATTACACCTTTACCGACGCGGAGGTCGGCGAGATTCTTGCGTACCAGTATTGCCTGAAGATAGCCGACGGCGAGTACGTTGACGTAGAAAAGGGCGACGCGCTCACCATTACCGATAAGACCAAATACCGCTATGCCCTGGTTTCAAGCGCGGCGGATGCGAATGCGATTTTCTCGGCAAACGGCAAGTATTATATTCCCTTACCCGATTATGTTGAAAAGGAAGCGGAATTTTACTATAGCTCCGCTGATCCCGAATATTACGATTACGTGCGTGACGATGTGGCTTATCTTACCGTATCCGCCATTAAAACCAAGGCGGAGGAGGTTTATGCCAAGGACTTTCTTTCCTCGGTGTATGAGAGCATGTTTACGGGCATCAAGGTATCGGAAAGTCAGAACGGCACACTCTATGCGCGCTATATGGATCATACCGATAGCGAGGGCAAGGGGTATTTGATGAAATCTAACATGTGGAAGCCGGTACCCGTATCGCGGATCTACCTGTATGATACCATGCGTATGAGCGAGAAGCGAAAGAGTAACGCCACAGACGTGTTTATCGATATTGAGAGCTACGTGCCCGGCAAGGAGAGCGAGAAGCAAACCATTACCCTTTCCTTTACCCTGCAAAACGGATCTTGGTATCTCAACTCCGCAACCTATTAAGAAAAACTGCCGTGGAAAAGCAACCGACTACCGTGCGCCCTACAAAACACAGTTCACACGGTGCAGATCGTTACGCATCTTGCAGGAAAGAACGACAGAAAATTTGAAGTAAGATATAGTCCCTCCTTCTTAAAGCTTTTGAAAGAGAGGGAGTGAATGTTTTTTGCCGTGGGGCAAAAAACAAAGGGGCTGATTCATTTAGCGCCGAACAAAAACACACGAAAAGAAAATAAAAGGAAAACCGCTTTTTCTGTCACAAAAATGGCAGGGAAAGCGGTTTTTAGGTAGAAATTCTTACGAATTTCAATTTTTATGTGTGTTTT
>JAFVOQ010000012.1 GCA_017505785.1 Clostridia bacterium | reverse complement strand
TCAGAATTGTCGAGATATTTCGCACTTGCTGTGCTTCATACTATCTCTCGTTGTTCAATTTTCAAAGACCATTTTATCTCCGCTTTTTCGCGGCGACCTTTTGATTATACCACGTTCTTTCCTACTTGTCAATACCTTTTTCAAAACTTTTTAAAGTTTTTTGAGGCTGTAGTTTGTACGCAGTCGCTCACGTTTTGCGAGAGCCCTTATATATTAACACCTTGAGAAGGGTTTGTCAAGGGGTTTTTTCAAATTTTTCCTTATTTTCCAAAGACTTTTTTCATATTCTGTCCCATATTGCGCAATTTATACATAAAAGCCGCAAAAAAACGCAAACTACAATCTGTGCATGGAAGGAGGTGATACGGTGGCGACCATTCTCATACGCACCGTAATTATATATATAGTATTAATTGTTACCATGCGAATTATGGGAAAGCGACAGCTTGGTGAGCTTGAGATCTCCGAGCTGGTGACTACACTTTTAATTTCCGAAATCGCCTCCCTGCCGATCGCAGACCATTCCATTCCCCTAACGCACGCGCTCATTCCGCTTATCACGATCCTTGCGCTCGAAGTCATACTGTCGGTGATCCTGTTAAAATGCCCCAAGCTAAAAAACCTTGTTTCGGCACGTCCCACCGTACTCATTCGGCACGGCACGCTTGATCAAAAGGAAATGCGGCGCATTCGCATTTCACTTGACGAGCTGATCAGCGAGATCCGCCAAAGCGGTGCTTGCTCGCCCGGCGACGTAGATTATGCCATACTTGAGCAAAACGGCAAGCTTTCTATTATTTTAAAGCGTGAAGCAAGTGCACCCACTGCAAACGATCTTAAAATGAAATCAGCAGAACCCGGCATTATGCACGCCCTGATCGAGGACGGTCACATCAATGACTACAATTTAAATTTATTAAAGCGCGATCGCGATTGGTTAAGCCGTTATTTGCAAAGCAAAAATAAAAATGCAAGTGACATTTTTTATCTTGGGATGAACGACGGAGAAGAATTTTACTGCATCGACAAGGAGCGTGACGCATGAAAAGCTTTTTTTCCTCTCTTGCCATTTTCACCTTGATGCTTGGATCGATCATATGGAACTATTTATATATTGGAGAAACGTGCGCTGTTCTTCGTGAAAAGATAGAGCTTTTGCCCGCATGCAGCCAAGCCGAGGTGGCGGTAGAAGATCTTGTTGCCTATTGGGAAAAAGAAAGCGGCAAGATCGGCATTTCGACCTCACAGCACATTATTGACAAAATGAACGATTGTCTTTCCGAGCTTTGCTACGCAGCAGCAAATAACGATGCCCAATTTTTCGAGTGCGCACGCTATCGCGCAACAAGTGTTATAAAAGAAATTGAAGATGCCGAATCACTACAGCTTGAAAATTGGATATAAAAGGCGGCTGCCTTAAGCCAAACGCCAAGGCAGCCGCTTTAATTTAATATAATAAGGTAAAAATTAGCTTATAACACCCTCGCGCTGGCACCAATCATAGTACAGAGCGTAAGGCGATTGCAGTGCGCCCGCAGTCTCGTCAAGCGCTGTCTTTCTCATCAAAATAACCGCCGTACGGATCATGCCGTTTGTAATCTCTTTGGTAGCACCCGACGCATCGGTGTACGTAACGCCATCGCCGATGTATTCACGAATGAGATAGGTCATAGCCCAATCTCCGTTTTCCTGCGCAGCCGCAGCACGAAGATACAGGGTTTCTACCTCTGCGGAGGTCGTCATATTATCGATTGCCGCTTTCAGCTTTTCGGACACCGCGCTCATCACGCGAACACTGGTTTCATCCAGCTTGAAAACATCAGAGAAATTGAGGCCCAGCGTGGGGGCAGCAATCATCTCGTAATTCTGCTTTTTATCATACTCAAGACGGAGCACATCATCGGGATCGTTCGGATATGCGATCAAGGTGTTGCCCGTTTTCTCAAGGTCCATAAGATAAACATTATCCTTGGTTGCCTTGGCGTAAACATAATCCTTTTCGTTAACAGTAACGGTTTCAAGTGTGTAGTTAACATCCTCAATACCATATTGCAGGATATTGCGGACCTCTGCATCGGTATTTAAATATGTAAGAATTTCAGCTGCACGGGTTTCGCTAACAGAATATGCGCCAATACCGAACATGGAGGAATAGATCTCCTCATCGGTCAGTTGGGGATACTGCACGACCATAACCTCATAGCCCTCTGCCTCATACTGCGCCTTCATTTCCCAAGAGCCCTTTACCACCTTTATGGCAGCCTTATCAGCCGCGTTGGTCGTAACATAACCCTCAGTGCCCTCGTAGTGCACCTTGTTGGCAAGCGCCTTCATATAATTGGCATCGGTAAGAAGATTGGTATTTTCAAGCAGCTTGGTATCCACATAGGCATCACCGAAAATCGAGAATTGATCGGGATTCTGCACAGCAATGCCGGGGGCAGAGTTCAGATCAAAGTTCCAGTAATGTGCATAATCGATCTCGATCTTGCCGTCTTGGTTTTCGGTGTAGATAGGATAGATCTTGTCGCTACCCGTATAGGTTGCGTAAACATAGTCAAGATACTCTCTGAAATCGCTATCGTAAAGTGTGGCATCGGAAAGGCTACCCGTATAGCTATTCATAAGCTCTTTGTCAGCAAGCATGTAGATGTATTCGCCCACGCCATGGTTGTTGGGAAGCGCATAAACAAGACCGTTGATGGCAGCAGCGGTCAGGTACCGGCTGCTAACATAGGAATTGAGCTTGATTGCAGAATCGGTAAGATGTCCTTGCAGATCCGCAAGCCACTGATTGTTTGCATACTGTACATATTTGGCATGATCGCCGATGAAAAGAATATCTACCACATAATCGGAAATTGTGGGATACTTAAGCTCGGGAATACCGTACTCGTTGAGAATTGTTTCCTCGGTTTTGTTTTCCACCTGCACATTGCCTGCTGCAATATTTTCCTCATGCTTGGCAAATGCTGCCTCAACTGCGGCATAGTAGTCCGCCTCAAGAAAATACTTAAGGTTAAGCTGCGTTCTGTAGTTTGCCTTGGTCAGCTTATTGATACTATCGCTAACCTGCCAAACCTGATACCATGCAGCCTTTTGCTCTTCCGTCATAGCGGCAACGGTTGCTTTTTCGGCATCGGTCAGCAAATTAAGGCTTTCCTTCTTAGGAGTAATACCGGACAGGATAACGGCACTTGCATCGACAACCAGCTTGCTCTCGGTGATCAGCCACACATTGAGAGTGCTGGTATAGCGCTCTGCTTCTTTGTTGATGTCATCAATATCGCCCTCATTTGAGCAGCCCACAAGCAAGGGCAGCACCATGAGTATGGCAAGCATCAAGCATACAATTTTTTTCTTCATACAGGACCTCCTACGCGCGCCACAACGTACGCGCGACGATATTATATAAACATATCATACACCAATCGAAAAAATTTGTCAAGTGAAGGTTTTTTGAACAAAAATCACATTATCTGCCAAAGGCAGCAAAAACCCAGTCATCTTACACAAAAGGGAGAAAACACATTCCCCATGCGCACCAAAAAAATCATCACTTTGCCAAACAAACAGGTGTAAAACTTGTGCAAATCAACGATAATTAAAAATCAATCAAGAAATCCGCGCAAATGACGTGCACGGCTGGGGTGACGCAGCTTACGCAGTGCCTTGGATTCGATCTGACGAATACGCTCACGCGTAATGTCAAATTCCTTGCCAACCTCCTCAAGGGTGCGCGTTCTGCCGTCGTAAAGTCCAAAACGCAGCTTGATCACGTGCGCTTCACGGGGTGTGAGTGTATTCAGCTCGCGCTCGATCACCTCGCGCAAAATATTGGTAGAAGCCGATTCGGAGGGCGAAGGCGTATCTTCATCGGGGATGAAATCACCAAGGTGGCTATCCTCCTCCTCGCCAATGGGCGTTTCAAGGGAAACAGGGTCAAGGGCAACCTTCATGATCTCACGCACACGCTCCGCGCTCATGCCCATTTTTTCACCGATCTCCGCGGGGGTAGGCTCACGCCCCAATTCCTGCAGCATCTGGCGCTGATAGCGCGAAACCTTGTGAATGGTTTCTACCATATGTACGGGAATACGAATGGTACGTGCCTGATCGGCAATGGCACGGGTAATGGCTTGTCTGATCCACCAGGTTGCGTAGGTGGAGAATTTGTAGCCCTTGGTATAATCAAATTTATCCACGGCCTTCATCAGGCCAAGATTGCCCTCCTGAATGAGGTCAAGGAAGAACATTCCCTTTCCCACGTAACGCTTTGCAATGCTGACAACAAGGCGCAAGTTTGCCTCAACCAGCTCGGTCTTGGCGGTATCGTCGCCCTCTGCCATACGCTCGGCAAGCTCCTTTTCGCGCTCCGCGGTAAGCAGCGGCACCTTGCCGATCTCTTTAAGATACATACGTACAGGGTCATCGATCGACAATCCCTCCTGCTCGAGCAGGCGCTCCATGTTCTCTCCGCCGCCAAAGCGCTCCACCTCGTGCTCGATCTCGTTCATTTCGGTGGTGGAGATGTCATCGGGCAAGGAAACGCCGTTATCCTCAAACGCCTCATAGAGCTTTTCGAGACTATCCATGTCAAAGTCCATGTTTTCCATTGCCTCGTCAAGGTCGTTGGTGGAAAGATCGCCCTTCTTTCCCTTTTCAATAAGACCTTCCATGTCTACTTTTTTCTCAAGCGTTTTTTTCTCTTCCTCGGCGATTTCAACCTCTTGTTCAAGGGCATCCTTTTCCATAATATCCTTCTTGGTATCCATTTTTATCTCCTCTTAATTCTTTTCATTTCCTTCTTTTTTCTTTTTCAGCATGGCGCGGCGTGCGGTGAGTGTGCTTTGCCAATCTCCCGTTGCTCTCGCCTGCCGTGCGGCACACAGGGCCCGTAGGCTCTCTACCGCATCCTGCAATACCTCTTTACTATTGTTTTGCAAATGTTGGCGATCCTGCTGCAGGCGAACGAGCCTGCCCATTTCATCGGGTGAGAAATGCTCTCCGAGCGCAGAAAAGGAAAATCCGTTTTCGCTTTGCTCCGCCGCAACGATCGCCTCATACACGCGCCGACCGAAATCAGTAAAGAAATCGGTTGAGGAAAGTGCAAGCTCGCCCGTAGCGCACAGCTTTCGGTGCTCAGGAAAAAGCAAGCAAAGCCCGAGAACAACCTCCTCGGCGGCAGCCGCCGCAGGGTCCTTGGCGGCATCGGGATTGACACGGTCGCCAAAATTACGCACCGTCAACTGCAGATCTCGGCTTTCCTTTTGCCTTGCCTCGCGCGCTTGCCTTGCGCGTGCACGCTTGACATCGTTGGCAAGGCTCTCCACAGAGATCCCGAGCTTGTTGGCAGCGGCATTCAAATAGAGCTCGCGCTCCACACCGGAGTATGTGGTGGCAATCAGGGCGGTAAGCTCTCTTGCCGCACGGATCTTTCCTTCAGCAGTAGATATGTTGTGCTTTGCCAAGATCTTATCCATTTTAAAATCAAAAGCGGTACTGCTGCTCCTTAGCAAAGAGCGAAAGGCATCGGCACCGAATTTTTTGATAAACTCATCGGCATCCTTTGCACCCTCCAGCTTCAGCACACGAACAGGCAAGCCCACCTCATCCAGGAGCAGCATTGCCTTATCTGCCGCCCTTTGCCCTGCCTCGTCACTGTCATAGTTGATGATGACGCGCTTGGTATAGCGTGAGATCAGGCGCGCGTGGTCGGCGGTGATCGCCGTTCCGAGCGTTGCCACGGCATTTTGGAAGCCGGCGGCATGCATCGCAATGGTATCCATATAGCCCTCGCACAGGATCAGCTCCTCAGCGCAATGATCCTTAGCGTAATTCAGCCCAAAGAGCACGCGGCTCTTTTTAAATCCGGGCGTGTCGGAGGAATTGAGATATTTCGGCTTGCTGTCGTCCATAACGCGTCCGCCAAACGCCACGATATTACCAGCGGTATCGATAACGGGGAAAATGATACGGTTGCGAAACAGATCAAACAGCGTGCCACGTTGCGATTTTTTTGACAAAAATCCCGCAATCAGCTCTGCCTCGGTATACCCCGCCTTTTTCAAGTGCGCGGTAAGCATGCCAAAATCATTGGGCGCAAAGCCAAGTCCAAAGCGCTTGATCGTAGCACCCGTCAGACGCCTATGCTCTGCAAGATAGGACATTGCTTCCTTGCCAAGCACGGGGTCGAAGAGTGCGGCGCGGAAAAACCTTGCCGCCTCCAAATTCATCTCGTAAATACGTTTGCGCGAAACGGTGGGCGCGCCCCCCGGCGTTGGATCGTTTGGAATGGTTATCCCCGCCCTTGTGGCGAGAAATTCAAGCGATGCAACGTAATCGAGATTTTCCATTTTTTGAATAAAGGTGATCACATCGCCCCCCGCGCCACAACCAAAGCAGTAAAAGCTCTTTGTGGCGGGAAAAACAGTAAACGAGGGCGATTTTTCGCTATGAAAGGGGCAAAGCCCGTTTCGATTGGATCCGGCACGCTTGAGCGTGACGTACGAGCCGATCACATCCTCAATATCACAGCGATAGCGAATTTCCTCAATAATTTCCTTTGGTATCATTTGACGCGCCACACCTCCGGAATAAACAAATTACGGTATAGCTCTATGGCGTATCGATCGGTCATGCCCGAAAGGTAATCGCACACGGCGCGGCCGACCGACTCCTTGCTGATCGTTTCAAGATAGTCAAGCGGAAGCTTTTCGGGATTGTTTTCGAAATAGTCGAACAGCTGCGCGAGCATAGTCTTTGCCTTAACCTCCTCATCCTTTGCCGCGTTGTCGCGGTAAACACGGGCAAACAGGAAATCACGCAGGCGATCGGTTGCCTCCCATACATCGGGCTCCATCACGATCTCGGGGCGGTCCGCGCTGGCACGCACCACGGAGGACACCATGGTATTGATGCGCTCACCGTGGCTGTCGCCAAGGATACTGCGAAGCTCTACCGGAATTTCCTCGTGCCGAAGGATACCCGCGCGCAACGCATCGTCAATATCGTGGTTAATATAGGCGATACGGTCAGCAAGACGGATCACACACCCCTCAAGGGTGCTTGGCATCACCAAACCCGAATGGTGCGCAATGCCGTCGCGCACCTCAGCGGTAAGATTGAGGCCGTTTCCGTTATTTTCAAGCTTTTCCACAACACGCACGCCCTGCATATTATGCGAAAAATCAGGCGAGTAGCATTGACGCATGACCACCTCTCCCGCGTGGCCGAAGGGCGTATGCCCAAGATCGTGCCCGAGGGCGATCGCCTCGGTCAGATCCTCATTCAAAAACAAAGCCCGCGCTATGGTGCGCGCGATCTGCGTCACCTCCAGCGTGTGCGTTAAGCGCGTGCGATAATGATCCCCCGCAGGTGCCAAAAACACCTGCGTTTTATACATCAGCCTACGGAAGGACTGGCTATGTATGATTCGGTCGCGATCGCGCTGAAATTCGGTGCGCATATTGCAATCGGTGCAAGGATGCTCTCTGCCCGCGGTGTTTTCCGACAAAAACGCATAAGGAGATAAGGTGCGTTTTTCACGCTCGGTAAGCTTTTGCTTGATGCTTGACACGATTCACCCTCCTTTTTTGCTTTAATACTTATAAAATACGACAAGAAAAAGAAAATCTCTTTTTTTCGGCAAAAAAACATCAATAATAATTTAAAATTTAAGATTTTAACAAAAAGCTTTTCAACCACATTGACAAAATCATTTTGATGTAATATAATTATAGGGTAAAATTTACATCAAGGAGAGTTAGTATGAAAATCAAGGCTGTTTTGATGGATATGGATGGAACGCTGTGCGGCAGAAGCCAGGTCGCCGTATCCGTGGCAAACATGACCGCTGTGCAACGTGCCATCGAAAAGGGCGTGCATGTTATCCCCTGCACAGGGCGTGTATTTAACATGCTCCCGCCCCAGCTTCTCACGCAACAGGGCTTGCGTTATTTTGTAACCTGCCACGGTGCACGCGCCTATGACAAGGAGCTGAATATCAGCGTGTATGAGGATCTCATTTCCCCCGAGAATTCCTCCAAGCTTCTGAAGATCCTTGAGGGTAAGGGACTTTATAACGAAATTGCAGCAAACGGCACCATTTATTTTGAAAAAGCAGTTTCCGATGGCTTTAATACCTGTGTGAAATCCGTACCCGAGCATCACCTGTGGTACGTTCGCGACAATTGCTACACAGCCGTAGAAACTCCCTCCTCTTATTTTGCAGAGCACGGCATTTCAATCGAAAAGATCAATCTTTACGATATCCCCAAGGAGCTTCAGCAATCGATCTATGATGAGGTGAATGCCACCGGATTTATCAAGCACACAAGACTCGGTGCCGGTCCCAACCTTGAGTTTTCTACACTTAGCCTTAACAAGCTTAACGCAACCGATGCCGTGCTTGGCAAGCTGGGTATTTCCTACGAGGAAACCATGGCGATCGGCGACAGCAGCAGCGATTTTGAAATTTTGCAGAAATGCGGTCTTGGCGTTGCTATGGGCAACGCACCCGATAATATCAAGGCTGCCGCAAACGTGGTGACGGGTCTTAACACAGAGGACGGCCTTGCACAAGCCTTTGAAAAATACGTACTGTAAGGAGCTTACTATGAGCAAACGTTTTTTGGTATGCATCGATTCCGACGGGTGTGCGTTTGACACCATGGAGCTCAAGCATAAGGAGTGCTTTTGCCCTGCCTACATCAATTACTTTGGCCTGCAAGCTGTATCCAAGTACGCGCGTGATGCGTGGGATTTTGCCAACCTTTACTCCTGCTACCGCGGCATCCACCGCCTGCGCTCGCTCCTCAAATCCCTTGAGGTGCTCGCCGAGCGCCGTGAGGTAAAGGAGCGCGGCTTTACCGTGCCCGAAATGAAGGAGCTGCGCGCCTATGTTGATGCCGGCAAGCCCCTCTCGAACGCAGGTCTTGAGGAATACCTCGCCGAGCACCCCGAATCCGACGAGATCCGCAACACTATTGCTTGGTCGGTGAATGTCAACGACCGCGTGGCCGAAATGGTGCGCAGTGTCCCCCCTTTCCCACATGTAAGAGAATGCCTTGAGAAGATCTCCAAGGTTGCCGATATCGTCATCGTTTCCGCAACCCAGCAGCTCGCGCTTGAGCGTGAGTGGGGCGAGCACGGTCTGCTTGACCTCATCACCGCTGTCAAGGGCCAGGAGAGTGGCTCGAAGAAGGAGATCATTGCATCTCTTATGGGCGACTACGAGCAGGGTCATGTGCTCATGATCGGTGACGCCCCGGGTGACCGCGATGCCGCCAAGGCAAACGGTGCACTGTTCTACCCCATTCGCCCCGATCAGGAGGCGGAGTCTTGGGCTGAATTTGCAACCGTGATGAACAACTTCCTTGACGGCACCTATGCCGGCAAGCTTGAGAGCGAGAAGATCGCTCACTTTGAAACACTCCTGCCCGAAACCCCTACCTGGCAGAAAGGCTAAGCAATGAAATACGGAAGAGATATTGGTATAAAATTTTTCGAGAACGGCGACGTGCGCACCTACCCCGGCAACACCGTAGTCGCTGACGTCACCCCCGAATGCCCCGCCTACGACGTCATGGTGTCGCTGCGCCAGTTGGTGATCGACAGCGGTCTTGACAGCCACCAGATCCTCTTGCCCGAGGATAGCTACCACATGACGGTGATCCGCGGCGTCAACGATCAGGTGAGAAAGCCGACGCATTGGCCCAAGGAAGGGCTTGCCTTCGATGCGCCGATGACAGAGGTTGACGACTACATTACCAAAGCGGTGACAAGCGTGCCCATGCCGAAGAAGATGCGCATGAAATTTGACCGCGCGATGCTCAACGAGGGCGACATCAAAATTTTGCTTTTGCCTGCCGATGAGGAGCAAGCCAAGATCCTGCGCGACTACCGCGATGCGGTGGCAAATGCGATCGGACTTTTCCTGCCCGGACACGATGAGTACCGCTTCCACATCACGCTCTCCTATACGCGCGTGATCGCAGAAGGCGAGGACAAGGTGCGCATGGATGCCATGATCGAGGAAATGAACCGCCGCATCAAGGATCAGCCCGACGTTGATATTACCGCACCCTACATGGCATACTATAACGATATGCTTGCCTTTTCTCCCACACGTCTGCCGAGAAAATAAAGAAAGAACGGAGCATTAGGGGCGTACCCTAAAGGACAGTTTTGCAAGAATACGGTATATCTCGAAAGGGATATGCCGTATTTTGCGTTTGTGTCCACAAATGTGCAGTGCTTGTCAGGAAAATTGATAAGCCATAGGTGAACAAAAAAGGCTCCCTTGTGTAAAGGGAGCTGTCAGCGAAGCTGACTGAGGGATTGTTCTACGAGGTGATTTATATATTCACAAACCCCTCGAAAGTTCTTATGTATTTCTGTATTCGGTATTCTGATAACTGTCAAACCGTATTCTTCAAGAAAAGCGGTTCTTTCTTCATCATATTGCTTTCCTTCTTCGGTATAATGCCCCGAGCCGTCAAGCTCTATGACGAGCTT
>JAFVOQ010000011.1 GCA_017505785.1 Clostridia bacterium | reverse complement strand
GCGGAGCTTGATCTCAGCGGGCTCGGAGATGTTAAGCAGGAAGGAGTAGTTTGCCTTGGTATCATCAGCAGCCATCTTGAAATCGTCGCTGAAGTCCCAGTTGGAAACGGTACTGCAGATGTACATTTCGTGAGTTTCGGTAAGAGGTTCTCTCTTTTCTACAAGCTCATAGGTGATGGTGTTATCAGCGGGATGATCGGGGTAAGTGGTGTAGATGATCTTGTAGATACCGTCCTGGCCCTCTGCGAGGAATACGTTCCAAGTCCAGTATTCTTTGTTAAATTCATCGTGACCTTCGAAAATTACGTTGCCGTTTGCATCCTTAACGGTTGCATACTTCTTAGCATCTGCCTCGTAGGTGTTGTTATCGTATCTGTTAGTACCTGCAGCGTACTCAACGCCGGGAACGTAACCGATACCAACCTGACCGTCGTAGGTGCCGCCGTAGCAGATTTGGAATGCATCGCCTGCGTACATCAGAATTTCGATCTCATATACGTTTGCGGTTGCATTTTCGGTCTTGGTCATAACGAGATGAGCCATGGAGTTTTCATGATTCCAGCCACTTTGCTTCATATCGCCGGAGCCGGTACCGATGAGGTAGTATTCCTTGTCATCAGCTACAAATACGTTGCTGGTGTACTTTGCGAAGATGTCGGTATCTTCGTTGATGGTTGCATCGAAGTCAAATTCTTGGGTAAGGGATGCTTCTGCATACCAACCGGTGAAGTCTTTGCCTTCAACTACGGGAGGATCCCAATTAGCTACCTTAGAGCCCTTGTCGATCTTCTCTTCTTTGAGAAGCTTGCTGCCTTGGTACCAGCTTACAGTCACTTTGTTTGCGTCGTCGGTAGTGGTTTGCTCGTTCGGATTATCGGGCGTGCACGCTACGATGCAAACGAAGGAGAGTGCGAGCACCATAATGAGTGCGATTGCAGATAAGAATTTTTTCATTTTCTTTCTCCTTTGTTTGTTTTTTTGGGGCTTTCGCCTTATTTCTAAGGGTGGGTCTGATATCGTTCCGGACCTTTCCCTATGGTTATATTATACAACTAGCCCTCGGAAAAGTCAAGCGAGTTTGAGAATTTCTACCTAATGCACAATTTTGAAACGGCGTTCTGTGCAATTTGCGCAATTTTTGCGAAAAATTTCGAAATTTTTCGAATTACAAATTCCAGACGTTTTTCGCGTAGTCAAGAATGGAACGGTCGGAGGAGAATTTACCTCCGTTTGCGGTGTTGCGAACGCACTTGGCGAGGAACTCTTCACTACCGTAATCGCGGTTGAGCTCACTCTTAACACGCACGTAATCGCGGAAGTCCTTGAGCACGAGATAGTGGTCGGCACTCCAACCGCCAAAGAGAGATTCCTTGACCGAACGGAACATTCCGCTGCCTTGATCGTCAAAGGTGCCGTCGTCAAGCGTATCGACGATTCTCTTAAGCTCGGGATCGGAGTTGTAGATCTCCCAAGGATTGTAATTCTTCTTGATCTCTTTTACTTCTTCAACAGTCGCGCCAAAGATGTATTCGTTCTCTCTGCCGGCTTCTTCGCAAATTTCAACGTTTGCACCGTCCATGGTTCCAAGAGTGACCGTGCCGTTGAGCATAAACTTCATATTACCTGTTCCGCTCGCCTCCATGCCTGCCATAGAGATCTGCTCGGAGATATCTGCTGCGGGCATGATCTTTTCGGCATAAGAAACGTTATAGTCGGTAACGAAAACAACGCGAAGCTTATCGTTGACCTCGGGATCGTTGTTGACCTTATCGGCAATGGCGTTGATAAACTTGATAACGCCCTTTGCGTTCCAATATGCGGGGGCTGCCTTTGCGCCGAAGATGAATGCGGTGGGCTTAAAGTTTGGCTCCTTGCCTTCTTTGATGCGGAAATAATAATAAAGGATGGAAAAAGCGTTCATCAGCTGACGCTTGTACTCGTGAAGTCGCTTTGCCTGCACGTCAAAAATGAATTCGGGCGGCAGCTCGACGCCTTCTCTCTTGAGAACGTATTCCGAAAGCTGTTGCTTTTTCAAATACTTGATCTCGGCAAAAGCGTGGCGTACCTCGGGATCGTCTGCATACTTTTCAAGCTCCTTGAGGCGTTCAAGGTCTGCTTGCCAGCCATCGCCGATCTTTTCGGTGATGAGAGCGGAAAGCTCGGGGTTGCAGAGTGCGAGCCAACGACGGGGCGTTACACCGTTGGTAACGTTGAGGAACTTTTCGGGATACACCTCATACCAATCGCGGAAGGTGCTCTCCTTGAGAATTTCGGTGTGCAACGCGGCAACACCGTTGACCTTATTGCCCGCATAAATGGCTACGTTTGCCATATGTACGGTCTCATCCTTGATCAGGAAGAGCTTACCATTCGGAAATTCCTTTTCGATGCGTGCTTGCATCTTGGTCAAAATTCTTGCAATTTCGGGCAACAGCTTGCGTACGCGCTTCATATCCAAGCGTTCAAGCGCCTCACCCAAAATGGTGTGGTTTGTAAAGTTAAATACGGAACGTGCAAGCAGGAATGCCTTTTCGAACTTCAAGCCCTCTTTCATAACGAGGCGAATGAACTCGGGAATGGCAAACACGGGGTGTGTGTCGTTGAGCTGCAGCGAGATATGCTCATTGATCTTTTCAATAGGAAGTCCCTTTTGCTTGTGCTTGCGAATGAGGTCCTGCACCGATGCCGATGCAAAGAAATATTCTTGGCGCAAACGCAGGATGCGTCCCTTTTCGGTAGAATCGTTGGGATAGAGGGCGTAGCTGATGCTTTCGCAACGTACGTTATCCTTTGCGATCTTATCGATCTGCATACTGTCAAAAGCAGCAAAATCAAAGCTGCCGGGCTGCTCACTTTGCCACAGGCGCAGGGTGTTAATGGTCTTTCCGCCGTAGCCGATGATGGGCATATCGTAAGGAACTGCCTTGGTGGTAAAGTCGGAGAATTTTACGAGTACGCTATCCTCTTCCCTTCTGTAGCTCCAAGGGTCACCGTGTCTTTGCCAATCGTCTGCGTTTTCCTTTTGGAAGCCGTTCTCAAAGCTTTGGCGGAACAAGCCGTAGCGGTAACGAATGCCGTAGCCATCGAGCGGAATGCCAACGGTGGCGCCCGATTCGAGATAGCAGGCAGCAAGACGGCCAAGACCGCCATTACCGAGAGCTGCGTCCTCAATATCCTCAAACGATGTAATATCGATGCCACGCTCTGCGAGCAGTGCCTTTACCTCGTCAAGCTTGCCAAGGTTGTAAAGGTTTGCAAAAATTGCACGGCCGACCAAGAATTCTGCCGAAAGATAACCCACTCTTTTTTGAGGAGCTTCTTTGCATTTTTGCCACGTATCGGCAATTTCTGCCATGGTTGCGCTACTAACGGCACGATAAAGTGCGGAGGTGGATGCATGCTCCATATCGACACCGTCGTTGGCTTTGAGCAAGCTTTCAACTGTTTTGATCCATTTGTCCATTGTTTTTCGGTTCCTTTGCTATGATTTATCTGTTCCCTCTTTTTGCAATGCGAGAGATCTTTTGAGCCAACGTGCGGCTCATTGCACTTGCGGGGCAACGCCAGCTCCAGTTGCGATCACTGAGTGTGCCGGGGGAGTTCATGCGAGACTCCGCACCCGTTCCAAGCAGATCCTGCAGGGGAAGAATGACGTATTTTGCGCAGCTGACGTAAGCAAGACGCACTGTTGCCGCGCGAGCGCGTTGCATGGTTTCGGGGTCATTTACCTGCTCCGAGCGATATGCAAAGCGTACGCCTGCCTTTTTGCACTCGGATACGAGATCGCGATAAAATATCTCGCGTGTATCCTCATCCAAATCCTCAAGAAATTCAATAAAGGTAGCATTATCGTGCGTACCCGTGTAAACCACGCAGTTTTCATCGTAATTGGAGGGCTTGAATTCCTGCTCGGGGTTTCCGTCAAACGCAAACTCCAAAACCTTCATACGAGGGTATCCCGTATTGCGCATCAAGCGATAAACACCGTCATCGAGAATACCAAGGTCCTCAGCAATGATCTTCCAATCCTTTTTGCCCTCAAACAAAGCTTCCTTCGGGCCATCGCGCCAGCATCCCACTCTGGCATTCTTGCTGCCTGCGGGAATGGCGTAAAAACGGTCAAAGCCGCGGAAGTGGTCGATGCGTACGATATCGTACATAGAGAGTGCCTTTTGCAACCTTGCCGTCCACCATGCGTAGCCGTCTTGCCTCATTTTTTCCCAATTATATAAAGGATTGCCCCAGAGCTGACCGTCCTCGCTGAAATAATCCGGAGGAACGCCTGCAACCTCGGTAGGAGTACCGTCGCCGTTGAGCAAAAACAGCTCGGGATGCGCCCAAACCTCAGCACTATCCTCGGAGACGTAAAGCGGCATATCGCCCATAATTTCAATTCCACGCGCGTTGGCATAGCTCTTCAGCTCGCCCCATTGACGGAAGAACTCATATTGCGTAAATTGCCAAAACAGTACCTCGTCCTCATTGGCGGCAAGAAAGGCATTGAGCGCTTCCTTATCGCGTACGCGATACTTCTCTTCCCAAGTGGAAAGAGCACGCCAACCGTGTGCCTCCTTGATTGCCATAAATGCGGCAAAATCAGCAAACACGCCTTCTTCCAAAAAAGCTTGGAATGCAGGCACTTGACGATCGAAGCGCGAAAATGCGAGCTTCAGCAGCGGAATGCGACGATAGAACAATGCCTCATAGTTAACACGCCCGATCTCCTCTCCCGCAGCAGCACAGGAATATTCCTCTGCTTCCTCTTTTGTCAGCAAGCCCTGCGCGATCAAAGCTTCAATATCAATTAAATAAGGGCTGCCTGCAATGGCACAGGATGAGGCGTAGGGCGAATCTCCATATCCGGTGGGAACCAGTGGTAGCACCTGCCAAACCTTTTGGTGAGCTCTGGCAAGGAACTCTACAAAGTCTTTTGCCTGCGCGCCCATTGTTCCCACTCCATAGGGAGAGGGCAATGCCGTTATCGGCAATAAAACTCCTGCATAACGCTTTTTCATTTGCGAATTCCCCTTTGCTAAAATTTGCGTTTCGAAAACTTTCGAAAGTGTCTTTGTAATATTCTATCACGTTTTTTTCGCCGTGTCAAGTAAATATGTGACGGAAAGGCAGGATTTTTGTCAAGAAATCATTTTTTTAAGATTTTTTAGTTATATTTTACACTTTTTTTCAAAAAAATCATTGTAAATTTGAAAAACTATGCTATAATAAAAGCAGGCAAACAAAAAAATCAATCGAAATCGGTTCTCTCCGCATTTCGAAAATCTTCCAAAAAAGGAGGGCAAAATGACCATTAAGGAAATTGCCGCCGAGCTCGGTCTTTCTGCCAGCACGGTTTCAAAGGCACTCAACAATGCCTCCGATATCAGCTCGGAGACACGCAATCGCGTCAATGCCTATGCCCGCTCAATCGGTTTTTCCCTGCACCGCAATCAGGATTCCAAGCGTATTTGCGTTTTGTTTGAGAATATGGATTCTCACAGCAACTCGCAGGTCGGTTATCCGGTTCTTACGGGATTTCAACAGGCAGCAAACGCCTACCACTACGAGGTGGTGATTGAGCACTGCTCCGATAAGAATCCTCCAAACCTGAAGAAGCTCTGCCAAGAAAACAACTTTTGCGGCTTGATGATCATGGGAACGAAGATCACGAGTGAGATCATCAAAGAGCTGGAGACCACAAGCATTCCCGCTATGCTGATGGACTCTTACGTAAAAAATCCCAAGGTTGCCTGCATCAGCAGTGACAACATCAACTCGGTTGCTGCCATTGTAGAGCATTTGATCAAGCTTGGACACCGCAAGATCGGTTATTTGGGCGGTGACAAGGAATCGATCGTTACCCGTGAGCGCTTTTCGGGCTATCTGATCGGCTTGATAGAAGGTGACATTGAATTTAACAGCAGCTACGTTCGCTACGGAAACTACACCGAGGTCTGTGGTCTTGAGGCAGCCGACTTTTTTGCCGACCGGGGCGTTACCGCCGTGGTGTGCGCTTCTGACCTGATCGCCATTGGTTTGATTACCGGACTGCGAAAGCGCGGCTTGCGCGTTCCTGAGGATATTTCGGTCAGCGGCTTTGATAACCTTGACGTTGCACGCTACTTTACCCCCGCACTGACAACCGTTAAGCAGGACTTTATCTCCTTAGGTGAAAACGCGTTTACCCTGCTCCGCCAAGCCATTAAGGGCAACAAGACCAAGCGCATAACCATTCACACCGAGCCGATCTTCCGCGATTCGACCGCTCCCGTTTGTGAAACAAGCGCCGAGGGCGCACAATCAAAATAAATTATATGAGGTGAAATCATGAAAAAGACTTACTCTCGCATTCTTTCTCTTCTGCTCGTTGCTATCATGCTCCTCTCTCTCGTTTTGACCTCCTGTCACAACGATCCGAGCAACAACAACGGCACCAACGAAAGCACCACCGATGGTGGCAAGTGGCAAATTCCCGAGGGAGAATACACCATCCCGAAGGAAGAGGGCTACAATCAGATCACCTTCTATTGGTCTCACCCCGGTGTTATTGAAAACTGTGACATTTGGGCTTGGTGGGATGGCAAGGAAGGCAGCGGCTACATCATGCACCCCTGTGACTACGGTGCAAAGGTCGTGCTCAACGTGCCCGTAGGCATTGAGCAGATCGGATTTATCGTTCGTACCGGATGCTCCGAGCCCGGTGGCTCCTCTTGGGGAGAAGCAACCAAGGACGGCACCAGCGAAGACCGTTTTGCTGTGATTGAGGGCGAAGAAACCTTTATCTACCTCAAGAGCGGCGATGCAGCACAGTACACCAGCCAAGACGGAGGCAAAACGCTTACCATGATTAAGAAATTTACCCTTGCGGGCATGACCGATTTCCACAAGATCCAATACAACGTAACCCCCAAGACTGCGATCACCAGCTACAAGCAGGTCAAGGTTTATGAGGGTGACAAAGAATTGACCATTCTCGACATCAGCAATATGGGCAAAGAGGTTACCAGCGGCATTATTGAAGTGGAAGAAACCCTTGATATTGGCAAAAACTACCGCGTGGTAATTGAGGGCTACGGCGAAAAGGCAGTGGTTCCCACCTCTATTTTTGATAGCGAGTACTTTATTGAAAACTACACCTACGACGGCGATGATCTCGGTGCGATCATCATCGGTGATAAAACCACCTTTAAGGTTTGGGCTCCTACCGCCTCTAAGGTAGTGCTCAACCTCTTCACCTCCGGCCACGAGGGCTCCGCTTACAAGAGCGTGGATATGGTCAAGGGTGATCGCGGTGTTTGGTCCTACACCGAAAGCTGCGGTCACGGCACCTACTACACCTACACCGTAACCACCTCGGTTGGCACTCAAGAGGCAGTTGACCCCTATGCAAAGGCGGCAGGCCTTAACGGTAACCGCGGCATGGTAGTAGATCTTTCTCGCACGAACCCCGAGGGTTGGGGCGAGGATAACTTTGCAACCGGCATTAAGACCTACAGCGATGCTGTTATTTGGGAAGTACACGTAAGAGACTTCTCTAACAAGATCGCATCCTCCAACTACAAGGGCAAATATCTCGCATTTACCGAGCGCGGACTTGTAAACGAGTTTGGTCAAAGCATTGGCGTTGACTATCTTGTAAATCTCGGCATTACCCACGTACATCTCCTCCCCGTTTATGACTATGCAACCGTTGATGAAGCTAACCCCGATAGCCAATTCAACTGGGGCTACGATCCCAAAAACTACAACGTTCCCGAGGGAAGCTATTCTACCAACCCCTATAACGGTGAGGTTAGAATTAAGGAATACAAGCAAATGGTGCAAGCACTGCACGCAGCAGGCATTGGCGTTGTTATGGATATGGTCTATAACCACACCTACGATGCAAACAGCTCCTTTAACAAGATCGTTCCCTACTACTATTACAGATACACCGCAACGGGTGCAAACTCTTCTGCTTCCGGCTGCGGTAACGATACCGCCTCTGAGCGTTATATGTTTGGCAAATTTATGGTTGACTCGGTAAGCTACTGGGCAGAGGAATATGACCTTGATGGCTTCCGCTTTGACCTGATGGGCCTGCACGACCTTGCAACTATGCAAGAGGTTGAAAACGCAGTACACGCTATCAATCCCGAAGCAATTATTTACGGTGAGGGTTGGACAATGGGCTCCACCATTGACGGCAGCCCTATGGCTAACCAAGGTCAGATCAGCAAGATCGAGCCCCTCGAGGGCGCTATCGGCGGCATTGCCGTATTCAACGATGTCATTCGCGACGGTCTTAAGGGCAGCGTATTTACTGCAACCTCCAAGGGCTATATCAGCGGCAACGGCAACGGCTCCTTCCCCTCTGTTCTCTTTGGTATCAAGGGCGGCGCTGGCACCGGCTTTAGCTGGGAAGTGAAAAACGGTATGGTCGTTAACTATATGAGTGCACATGATAACAACACTCTGTGGGATAAGCTCATCCTCTCCAACGGAGATAACACCGTTGAGGAACGCCTTGCCATGAACCGCCTTGGCGCAACCCTTTTGATGATCTCCAAGGGCACCGTGTTCTTCCAAGCAGGTGAGGAAATGCTGCGCACCAAGGACGGTGACGAGAACAGCTATAAGTCCAGCGACGCCATCAACAACATCGATTGGTCGGTCCTCAAGGAAGGTAGCAACGAATACGAAATGATGCGCTACTACCAAGAGCTGATTCGCGTAAGACAAGAGTACGCAATCTTTAGAACGCTGAACACCGCCGTGAGCGCCGACACCTTCTACGGTGAAGGCAGAGTTGCTATTACGCTTGATAACCATGCAGGCGGTAAGGCACTTATCGTTTCCAACCCCACAGGTGAAGCGATGACCTACAACGTTTCCGGCAACTGGCATATGATCGTAAACGGTGTTGACGTTATGGATGCTCCCGAGGCAGTAACTGGCAGCATCACCGTTCCCGCCTACACGGCAGTCGTTTTTGTAAACGACGCATGCCTCAACGGCTAATTGAAACCACACATAAAAATTGGCAGGCACCCGAGTGTGCCTGCCTTCTTTATTG
>JAFVOQ010000010.1 GCA_017505785.1 Clostridia bacterium | reverse complement strand
TATATAATCATTTTCATCCTGTAATTCCTTATTCTTTAACACCTCTCCAACAGTGGTAAAGCAATCTTCTTCATGCTTGAGAAGGAAATTAACAATGTGTAGAAAATCAATATAATTTGTTAAAAATTTATGATGTAAATCAAAACCATTTCCTAGCAACATTATATTCATATCGATTCTCCTTTTTTTAGTTTATAGGTATATTATATCTCGTTTTTTAACATTTGAAAAGTGGTTACGTTCATGATTTGGTACGTAACCTCTCACTGCTGTACTTGCAAATTTTTCTGCCTTCATTTTACCAAGAAAATCGAGAAATTTCAACCCAAAACGCAAAATCATAAACATTTCACCCCCAAATCATAAACATTTTTGCCCTCTACATCCACTCGAAGTCCGAAATTGTGTGTTCTTCCCCTGAAAAAGCTTGGGACTGGGCAAATTGCCCAGTCCCGTTTTCGGCTTGTTTGATTGTGTTCGTCGTGAGAGGGTTGACCACTCTTTTCACATCACACAGAGCAAAGGAGGGGACGATTTGTCCCCTCCTTTGGGTGAGTTTAGTCTTTTTGGCGGAAGAATGCGGTGAGCAGGGCTTTGTGCTTGGGGCTCTTTTTTGTGATGCGGTAGCAGTAGCCACGGCGAAGTCGAGGAGGTAGCATTTGGGGATGATGTCCTTGCCGCTGGCTTTGAAGGATCGCAGCCAGCCGCGGTTGAGCCAGCGGCGGACGGCGTCCATCGAGTAACCGAGAAGCTCTGCCGCTTCCCGTTGCGTGAAGGCATCGGGCTGGCGGCGCCATTTATAGGTGAGCCACTGGCGCAGATCGGCGGGGGGCTCGGGTGGGTAAGGGCTCTGTGAGGGTGTTCCCCGCCCTGATGAGAAAATGGCGGGCAACACGTATTTTTCGGGGTGGCGCTCGCGGTCCTCGGCGAAGGCGATCACGTCCTCCAGATAGATCGTATACCGCCGTGTCTTTTTGCCGTTGTCCTGACAGCGGATAAAACCGTTTTGCAACATCCACGCGCATTTGCGCTTACTGATGTGGAGCATCTGCCGCACCTGATCTGAGGTGACCTCCTGCGGGTAGTGGTCGCGGAGGTAGGAGAAATCACTTTCCATGCTTTTTCTCCCCGATGCGGAAGTGCTTGCCGTTTGGATCGTTTGCGGTGGCGACCAGATAGTCGATCAGATCCAGCTTGGCGACGATGTGCATGCCGCGATACGGAAACGAGGGCAGCTCGCCACTGTTGATCAGCTGATAGACCCTGTTTTTGCCAAAGGGCGTCCATTTGACGATCTTAGAGGGTGTCAGCACGTCGGGCGCGCCGCGCAGGAGCTGCGTGTACTGCTTGTATAATTCTTCTGTGTTCATGTTGCTTTCCTTTCGGTACGTAGGTTTGCCGACAAGACGCACCGATCGGGTTGCAACACCACAATACCACAAGAGCGTGGGAAAGTCCAGAAAACAAATTGTTAAAGGGCTGACGGTCACCCGTCAGCCCTTTATCTCTTTTGACAGCCTGACAAATAATAATTACTTTCACCAATCCAAGTGATGATGTCTATCATTTGCTCCTCTCGTCAAATTCTCATTTATCTTTTATTTTTCCATGCCGCAAGCGTAGCACCTGTTAGATAGCAATTCTTCGTTTTTAATACTACTGTATAATCTGAAGCCGCCTGCAAAGTTGCAAGCGTCAAAACCGTTTTGCATTAAGATCCGCGTTGCCAAGTAGCTGCGAAGTCCGCTTTGGCACATAACATAAATTTTTTTGGATTTATCAAGCTCACCTATGCGCGCCCTCAGTTCGTCCAGCGGAATATTGATAAAGCCGTCGGCCGCCCCGCGCATATATTCAAAAGGCGTGCGAGTGTCAAGCAAAATCACGTCCTCTCGCTCACGCAAAGCAGAAATATCCTCGTAATAAAACTGCTTTACCACACCATTTTTGATATTTTCGGCAACGAAGCCTGCCATATTCACGGGGTCCTTCGCGGAAGAATAAGGCGGAGCGTACGCCAGATCCAAGTCCTTCAGCTCGTCAGCCCCGAGCCGCGCGCGGATCGCCGTAGCGATCACGTCAATGCGTTTATCCACACCATCGTAGCCAACGATCTGCGCGCCTAAGATCCGAAGGCTTTCCTTTTCGAAAATCAGCTTCAACGTCATCGCCGTTGCGTTCGGGTAATAACCTGCGTGCGAATTTTGCGTTAAGATCACCTTTTCGCAGTCGTAACCGTTTGCCCTTGCTTGCTGCTCATTGATTCCCGTCGTTGCCACCGTCATATCAAAGAGCTTTATCACGGACGAGCCCTGTGAGCCCTTGTATTCGCTGTCAAGCCCGCAGATCTGATCGGCAACGATACGCCCCTGCTTATTCGCAGGTCCTGCCAGCGAAATGACCGCATCCTGCTCGGTGATAAAGTGCTTTAC
>JAFVOQ010000009.1 GCA_017505785.1 Clostridia bacterium | reverse complement strand
TAGCCGCACGGGAGCCGAACATATAAGGTTTTAAAAGACATATTTTTCGCGGCACTTCACCAAATTGTTCTCGAATATTTGTATATTCTTCAAAAAATTCGGTTTGTTCCGCAAAAAATCTGTTCTTTTAAAACTGTGAGCACCCTGCGGCTCATAAATTTTTGATAGGTTTTTCCGAGGCAAGGCGCAGACAAGTGTAGACTTTTCAAGCCTTGACACGGGAAAAGACACTAAAATTTATCGCCGTAGGGCTTATGGGTTCGACTCCCGTGCGGCTACAGGGTATGTAGCGTGGTAGTGGGCATCACATCCACTACAATGGCAGAATCCGCCTCTCTTACCAGCTCGGCAAGATAGGCACACACGGGGAACTCGGTGGCATAATGCCCCGCCTCGATCATTGCAAGCCCCTCCTCGGGTGCATCAAGCATACGGTGGTAGCCGATGCGTCCCGAAAGAAAGAGATCTGCCCCCGTTGCCTTGGCAGCCTCAACAAAATCGCCGCCCTCGCCGCCGCACACTGCAATTTTTTGCACCGTGCCGCCGCCCGCAAGCAGCACCGCAGGGGCACCCAACGCATCCTTTACCAGCTGCACAAAATCCGCGGCATCCATTGGGGCTTTCAGCACCCCTACTCTTCCGCAGGGCACCTCGCCCTCGGGGGCAAAGGGCTGTATATCCGAAAGTCCGAGCTTAGCGGCTAAAATATCATTCACGCCGCCGTTTGCAGCATCCAGCCTTGTATGAAAGGACATTGCCGCAACGCCGGCGCAAGCAAGGCGCATCAGCTTGGCAGGCACAGCCTGCGTTGGCACAAGTGCCTTGATGCCGCGAAACAGCAGCGGATGATGCGTGAGCAGCACGTCATACCCACCGCGCACAGCCTCCTCTACCGCCGCGGCGGTAGGGTCAAGCGCAACAAGCACACGCCCCACCTGTTTTGCGGGCGCGGGCGCGCAGCTGAGCCCGTCATTATCCCATGCAGCCGAAAGTGCACGCGGAAATTTATCTTCAAAAAAACGATACAGTTCTTCTACCGTCATAATAAACTCCTAGCCGCACGAAAGTCGAACACATAAGGTTTTAAAAAGATATATTTTTCGCGATACGGCTCCAAATTTTTCTTAAATATTGGTATATTTCTCAAAAAATTCGGTTTGTCTCACAAAAAAATCTATTCTTTTAAAACTGTGAGCACCCTGCGGCTCATAAATTTTTGATGGATGTTTCTGAAGAATTGCAGAGCAATTCCTTCATGCGAAAATCGCAAAGCGATTTCTCGCGATTTGTGGCAAGGCGCAGACAAGTATTACTTTGCAAGCCTCGACACAGGAAAAGACACTAAAATTTATCGCCGCAGGGCTTATGGGTTTGACTCCCGTGCGGCTAATCTTGAACGAAAGCCGTGCTCGCTGGGCGAGCACGGCTTTCGCTAAAAATCGAAAACGAGCCCATGTGTGGGGCGGGCTGTTATTGTGCTGACAAAAATTCGTTCAGCTTTTTCACAAGTGCATCGGCATCGGTCCCGTGCACCATGCAAGCATCTCCAATGCTCTCTCCGCGTGCGGAGGGGCAACCAAGACAATGCATGCCGATCTCAAAGAAAAACTGAGCCGTAGCGGGATTAAAATCGAGCACGTCGCCAATAATGCTTTCCTTGGTAACAGTCATAGCAAAAACCTCCTTTAATATACTGATTCTATTATACCCCCTTTTCCCCGTTTTGTCAACGAAAACATGGATTTAACATGACAAAACAATTATAAATATTGCGAAATGTACAAAAAGTAACGAATCTTTGTCAAACTGACACATTCATCACTTGTATTTTTTGTGATTTTATGTTATACTAATATCATCACTTAAAAATCGCCAATTAAGAGGTAAAAAGACATGGCCTGGAAAATCATTGTAACATTGCTTGCAAGCTATCTTGTGGGCAGCATCAACCCCTCATATATCATCGGTCGCCTCAAGGGCATTGATATCCGCCGACAGGGCTCCGGCAACGCGGGCGCCTCCAACGCAACTGTTGTGCTCGGCAAATGGATCGGCATTTTCAGTGGCGTATTTGACATTTTAAAGGCAACGGGTGTGATGCTCCTGTTCCCCCTTATTTTTAAGGATGTTCCTTATCTTGCCGAATGTGCGGGTGTTGCCTGCATTGTAGGACATATTTTTCCTGTGTTTATGAATTTCAAGGGCGGCAAGGGGCTTGCCTGCTTTGGCGGACTCGTGCTTGCCATTGACCCACGCCTGTTTGGCCTCATTCTCGCAACGGAAATCCTGCTTCTGCTTTTGGTTGATTATATCTGCATCGTCCCGATCACTGCGGTCATTATTATTCCTATTGTTTACGGGGTGTTCGGTGCCGACGGACTTGATTGGCTTTGGCGTGCGGCAGGCGGCTGGTGGGGCGCGGCGATCATTGGCATTGCTTCGGTGGTGATGCTGCTGCGACACCTGCAAAACATCAAGCGTATTATCAAGGGAAAGGAAATGCGCTTCAGTTATGTTTGGATGAGTGAAGAAGACAAGAAAAAGGAGCTTATTCGCATTGGCAAGCTTGAGGAGCATCAAGAGCTCACCGAAAAGTTTGATGCAAAATCATAACCTATCCTCAATTCATATACTGAATTAAATACCCTCTGGCGGTACAGCCGCCAAAAGAAAGGAGCTATTATGAATATTACACTTTACGGTTCCGCCAGCGATCGTATTGATCGCGCGTATATCGAAGGCGTTGAAGCCCTTGGGCGCGCCATTGCAAAGCGTGGACATACCATGGTTTTCGGCGCAGGCTCAACCGGCCTTATGGGTGCCGCTTCAAGAGGCATGCATGAGGCAGGCGGCAATATTATCGGCGTTACCCCGCATTTTATGCACTCGCTTGAGCCCATTAGCACACTTTGCACCGAGCTGATCGCCACAGAAACAATGGCAGAGCGCAAAACCATTATGGAGGATAAGGCAGATGCCTTTATCATCACCCCGGGCGGTCTTGGTACACTTGATGAGTTTTTCCAGATCCTTACCCTCAAAATCCTTGGCAGGCATGATAAGCCGATCGTGCTTTACAACATCAACGGCTATTGGGATAGCCTGCTCGGCGTGATCGGCGCGTATATCCTGAAATCCTTCATTTCCCCCGAGGTCGCCAATGACTTTTGCATCTGCGAAACACCCGAATCGGTGTTTAAGGCAATCGAAAAGCCGCGCGCGACACAGGTCTAACATGTAAAAACAGTTTACGCCGCACTGTTTGGTGCGGCGTAATTTTTATTTCCGCGGCGGCTTTTTGAGGTCGCGCACGGCAGGGGCATCCAGAAGCTTGCCCTCGGGCGTGAAACGCGACCCGTGGCAGGGGCAATCCCAGCTATGCTCCTGCTTATTGTAGCGAAGCGCACACCCAAGATGCGGACAGCGCGGCACACTCGGGCGCAAATAATGCCTTAACACCGCACCCGTTTCACGAATAAAGCGAAGTGGCGGCATTTGACGCGAAGGCGCGAAAAACGCTGCATACGGGTTGCTTTTTCCGCGTATCAAGTCAGTCAAGATCATCGCAGAAAGCATTGCGGAGGTCATCCCCCATTTTTTAAACCCCGTTGCCACATATACGTTTTCCAAGCCGCGTGCATAGGCACCGATATACGGCATACCGTCAAGCGTCATGCAGTCCTGCGCCGCAAATTTTGCCGCGATGTTTGCATTTGGATAGCGTGCGGCAGCAAACTCCTCTAAGACACCGTATCCGCCACCGCCCGTGCCTGTACGATGCGTGCCGCCGCCGAGCAGCAGATACCCGTCAAACGCTCGTAGCGAAACGCCTTTTCCCGTACCGTCCGCCCACATACCGCGTGGCAACGGTGCATTTTCAAGCGCCAATACGTACGATCGACTTTGATACATCTTAAAGGGGTACCCGCCACGCCACCGCAAAAACGGAAAGTGTGTGGCAATGACTGTGTGCCGTGCCCTCACACATTTCCCCTCTGCCGTCACAGCACCGCCCGCAAAAAGCCCCATAACGGGGGTCTTTTCACAAATGCGGATCCCCTCAAGCTGTGCCGCAAGAAACCGAACAGGGTGAAATTGTGCTTGATTTGGTACCCGAATGGCTCCTACAGCCGGAAAGGGGAGCTCATGCGGCAGTTCCCAGCTTGCCTTCATACCGATTGCGCAAAGCACCTCGAGCTCACGCTCCAGTGTACGTGCGTCCTTTTTCTCATACGCATAAAAATCGCGTGTTTCAAAATTGCATGCAACGCCCTTGGCCATGGCACGGTAACGGTCAAGTGCCGCACGGTTTGCCTCGGCAAAGATCGCCGCGCCGGAATTTCCGTACCGTTTGGCAATATCCGCATAGCAAAAGCCATGCTGCACCGTAATTTTTGCGGTCGTATTTCCGGTTTGCCCATGACAAAGCCGATCCGCCTCAAGGAGCAGCACCTGAAAGCCGGCATCACACAAAAGTCTTGCCGTAAGGATCCCCGCAATGCCGCCTCCCACAACCAACACATCGGCCTCGGCATCCTCCCGCAAGCCTTCAAATTGCGGCATTTCACCGCTTAACAAAAAAATCGATTCCTGTCGCATATTTTATCACCACCGCAAGTAGTATGCACCGTTTGAGGCGCGCGCATACTTATATAAAGGCAGGATCACAGCGCAAAATCAGCAACCAAAATTTACATTTTTATGATTTTTTCTTGTTAGCTCGCACATTAACGTAATATTTTTGTTTTGCTGCAACCAACAGTTGCATTATCTTCCATTCAAAGTTGCTTGATTTCATCCTTCCAATTTGTTATAATGAATTCATTAATGAAAATATAGTCGAGGATTGTAATATGACGATAGGAGAAAAAATCGCAAAATTACGCGCAAGCGTAGGCATTTCTCAAGAGCAGCTCGCCGAGGCACTTTTTGTTTCAAGGCAATCGGTTTCTAAGTGGGAAATGGATCAAGCTACGCCCCAGTGTGAGAAAATTGTGCAGCTCGCGGCATACTTCAACATCTCAACAGATGAGCTTTTGCTTGAAAGCATTGCCGTAAAGCCCAAAACGGGAAATGTGCAAAACAAATACTTTGGCACAGACGGCTTCAGAGGTGAAGCCAACGTTGACCTCACCTCGATGCACGCCTATAAGGTTGGACGCTTTCTTGGGTGGTATTACTCACAAAAGGAGCGTTGCATCGGAACGAGAGCCCGTATTGTGATCGGCAAGGATACCCGACGCTCAAGCTATATGCTTGAATATTCGATCGCGGCGGGCATCACCGCCTCGGGTGCAGATGCTTATATGCTGCACGTCACCACCACGCCAAGCGTATCCTATGTGACCAGATGTGACGAGTTTGACTGCGGCATCATGATCACGGCATCACACAATCCCTTTTTTGATAACGGCATCAAAATCATCAATCGCTATGGCGAAAAGCTGGATGACGATGCCACAGCTCTGATCGAAACGTATCTTGACGGAAATATCAGCGCACTCGGGATCACCGGCACCGATCTCCCCTTTGCCACAAAAAATAAGATCGGCTGCATCGTTGACTATGCTTCGGGCAGAAACCGCTACATTGCATATCTCATTTCCTTGGCATCGCACTCCTACAAAAATTTAAAGATCGGTCTTGACTGTGCAAACGGTTCCTCATGGGCGATCGCCAAGGCGGTATTCAGCGCACTTGGCGCGCAGACCTTTGTCATTGGTGCAGATCCCAACGGTCTGAACGTCAACGAGAATTGCGGATCCACGCACATTGAGGCACTTTGCAAGCTGGTAAAGGAGAATCATTTGGATGTGGGCTTTGCCTTTGACGGCGATGCCGACCGTTGCATTGCGGTTGACGAAAACGGCAACGTTGTTGACGGCGATAAGATGCTCTATATCCTCGGGCAACGCTTGCAATCAAGGGGCATGCTGAACAATGATACGCTTGTCGCCACTGTCATGTCAAACAGCGGTCTTTTGGAAAGCCTTGCCGCGGTGGGTATCAAATGCGTGCAAACCACGGTTGGTGACCGCTTTGTATATGAATGTATGCAGCAAAACGACTATTCGCTTGGCGGCGAAAGCTCGGGACACATCATACTCAAAAAATATGCCACAACGGGCGACGGACTCCTTACCGCGATCATGCTGACAGAACAGATTTGCGATGCCAAAACGACCCTGTCAAAGCTTGCTGAGCCCGTGGTGCTTTATCCGCAGCTTCTGAAAAATCTTTACGTAAAGGACAAAATTGCCGCTATTGAGGACTCCTTTGTACAGCGGCAGGCAGCGGCTGTTGAAAAGCAGATCAACAAAAAAGGCAGAGTGTTGCTCCGTTACAGCGGCACAGAGCCGCTTGTTCGCATCATGGTAGAAGCGGAAACCATGGAAAAGTGCCACCAATATGCCGAGAGCATTGCCGCAGTGATCAAGGAACGGGGACATTTGTCAGAATAATCAACACTTGCTTGATTTATTTGCCGCGGCAAAAGTCGCTTGCTTTTTGAAACACTATAAATAGCTTATATGCAAAAAACAAAAACGAGCTTTGATCCGTTTTAGGGAGGATCAAAGCTCGTTTTTTACTACCCCAGCATCACATCCAGCAGCATCATAACCGCAAATCCGAGCACGATGCCCATCGTTGCAAAATAGGGCTGCGCCTCCTTGTTTTTCTGACATTCGGGAATCAGCTCGTGCACCGCCACCAAGATCATAGCACCTGCCGCAAAGGCGAGCGCCCATGGCAAAATCGCTTCGACATAAACCACCAGCAACGCGCCGATGACCCCCGCAATCGGCTCTACCATGCCCGACGCCTGCCCACACAAAAAGCTCTTTTTTCGCGAATAGCCTTCCCTGCGCAGCGGAACCGAAACCGCCGCCCCCTCGGGGAAATTTTGCAAGCCAATGCCAATGGCAATAGTAACCGCACCCATAAGAGCTTCTGTGGTGAACCCGCTTTTTTGCAGTGCGCCAAACGCAACACCCACAGCAAGCCCCTCCGGTATATTATGAAGCGTGATCGATAAGATCAGCATCATGATCCTACCGACACAGGTGTTTTGCCCCTCCCCTGTATTACTTACCCTTCGCCGGGTAAGGGTTACGACCTTATCACTTCCCCACATAAATATTGCACCAAGCAAAAAGCCAGCAGTCGCCACAAAATAAGCAGGTAAATTTGATGCAGCTTCGGCGCGCGCAATGGCAGGCTGCAAAAGCGACCAAAAGCTTGCGGCAATCATGACACCGGAGGCAAAGCCAAGCATAAGATTTAACTCCCTTGGATTGGGGGACTTAAAAAAGACGACGGTTGCGGCGCCCAGGGCCGTTACCAGCCACGTGCCAAGCGTTGCAATCAGCGCCATTAAAACTATTACATCCATTTTGCACCTCCAATATTCAGTATATTTTTTGTCGATATAAGTTGTGTGACAAAAAACGCCAAATACCAAAGAAACAAAAAAAGAGGCACGCGACATATGCGTGTTATCCTTAACGGAGAACACGCAATGAATTGCAACGGTGTTGCATGAATTGATACAGCGTATCATGAATTGCAGTAAACTGCATGAATTGCCCTACGGGCATGATATTCGTTGCAATTCAATTCATGGAGGAGGCGAGGCGCCGACGAGAAATCATGGCGAAGCCAATTCATGATGCGTAAGCATCAATTCATTTATAAAAACGAACAGAGCAAGAATAGAAGGTTTTCTCCTTTTACTCTTGCTCT